>CAIPWG010000458.1 GCA_903868655.1 uncultured Sphingomonadales bacterium | reverse complement strand
CCGCGCTTTTCCATAATCAGGTCCCCCAGCATGAGTGGGACGGACAATTCGGCCAGCGATGGAATATCCACCATGATGTAGCGAATGACAGCAGCAATCGTGCCGCGCTGGCGCATCGCGCTGACACGGTAGCGCCCAACGCCCGCCAGCGGGAAGCCCATGTTCAATTCACCATGTGCATCAAGCAAAGCCATTTTTTCTGGCGACAACACTTCGGCCAGCAGGTTTTTGGGCGCATCGGGCGGCAGGATCTGGCTATTGATCGGGACGCATTGACCGTTGATTTTGATCATGGCTGGCGAATGGGCCGACAGATAAATGTCGGACGCTCTCTTTTCCGCCATCAGGCGAAGAATGCGGTCCATCGTTCCGGGCGTGCTGGTGGTGGTCATGTCTCAGCCTTTCAATCCCCGACGGCGGGGCGATTCAATCGCGCAGCAGATCATTGAGCGAAGTTTTTGCCCGGGTTTGGGCGTCAACACGCTTCACGATTACCGCACAGTACAAACTGTATTTGCCGTCTGCACTCGGGAGGTTGCCCGAAACCACGACGGAGCCGGATGGTATCCGGCCATAGGTGACGGTACCGGTGGCACGGTCGTATATTTTGGTGCTTTGACCGATGTAGACGCCCATCGAAATTACGGAGTTTTCTTCGACGATGACGCCTTCAACCACTTCAGATCGCGCTCCGATAAAGCAGTTGTCTTCAATAATGGTCGGGCCGGCTTGAACCGGCTCCAACACTCCGCCGATACCCACCCCGCCACTGAGGTGCACGTTTTTGCCAATCTGGGCACACGATCCAACGGTGGCCCACGTGTCAACCATGGTGCCTTCATCGACATACGCGCCAATGTTGACGTATGAGGGCATCAGAATCACGCCTTTCGCGAGGTACGCTCCCCGGCGGGCGACGGCTGGCGGCACAACGCGCACACCAGTGGCTTTCATGGCTTCCTCGTCCAGATGTGCGAATTTGGTTTGAACCTTGTCGTAAAAGCCAAGGTCACCGGCCCTGACGACCGCGTTGTCTTTCAGACGGAAGCTGAGCAACACGGCTTTCTTGATCCATTGGTGGGTTGTCCATTGGCCAACTCCTTCCCGGGTTGCAACGCGTAACTTGCCCGAGTTCAGGCCGGCGATGATGTGGTCGACCGCTTCGGAGACTTCCTTTGAAGCGGATTTAACGGAAATATTCGCGCGGTCGTCCCAGGCGGCATCGATGATGGATTGGAGTTGTTGTGTCATGGTTTGATTCTTTATTCAGGTCTAACTTCTGGATGTAACAAATTGGACAATGCGTTGCGCGGCTTCAAGACATTCATCGGTTTGGGCCACCAGCGCCATGCGGATTCTTCCGGCGCCCGGATTGCCTTCGGGTGTTTCCCTTGCGAGGTAGCTCCCGGGCAGGACCGTCACATTGTAAGTAGCGAGCAAGTCGCGCGCGAAGTCCGCGTCACTGCCTTTAACCTTGGCCCAGAGATAAAAGCCCGCGTCGGGCAAAGCGACATCGAGCACCTCGGCAAGAAGTGGAGT
>CAIPWG010000457.1 GCA_903868655.1 uncultured Sphingomonadales bacterium | reverse complement strand
GGTCAACCGGGGCGCGCCAGCACCCCGGTGCGACCCTGCTTTCAGGCGGACTCGATGGCCGACAGGTCTTCGGGATCGCGCAGCACATAGCCACGGCCCCAGACAGTGTCGAGATAGTATTCGACACCACAGGCGTGCGCCAGTTTCTTGCGCAGCTTGCAAATGAACACGTCGATGATTTTCAGCTCAGGCTCGTCCATGCCGCCATACAGGTGGTTCAGGAACATTTCCTTGGTCAGCGTCGTGCCCTTGCGCAGCGACAGCAGTTCCAGCATCGCATATTCCTTGCCGGTCAGATGCACCCGCGCGCCATCGACTTCGACCGTCTTGGCATCAAGGTTGACTGACAGCTTGCCGGTGCGGATGACCGACTGCGAATGGCCCTTTGACCGGCGCACCACGGCGTGGATGCGCGCAATCAGTTCTTCGCGATGGAACGGCTTGGTTACGTAATCGTCGGCACCAAAGCCGAACGAACGCACCTTGCTGTCCATTTCCGAAATGCCCGACAGGATCAGCACCGGCGTTTGCACTTTGGCGACGCGCAGCTTCTTGAGCACATCATACCCGTGCATGTCGGGCAAATTGAGGTCCAAAAGAATAATATCGTAATCGTACAGCTTGCCCAGATCCAAACCCTCTTCCCCCAGATCGGTGGAATAGATGTTGAACCCTTCGGCAGAGAGCATCAGCTCAATGGCCTTGGCTGTGGTCGGCTCGTCTTCGATCAGCAGAACCCGCATCGAACAATCCCTTCTTGCCATTACCCCCGAATGGCACCGATCCCTCGTCAAAGGGGCGCGCCGTTCATTAACCATAGGACAAATGAACATGAAAGGTTAATTTAACGTCAATGTCGGCATGGGTGATTAATCTTTTAACACCATGCGCACCGCGGCGCATCCACGCTTCATCCCTTATACGCAGCGGTACGAAGACGCGGAAAATCAGGGATGGCCCTTATATAATCCTGCACTGACCCGCAGTCGTACCCTCAATCACTCTGCGCCGCACCCGAATGCGCCGGGCGTGGTACGCCTTCGACCGCACGCATCCGGTCTCCCACTGGTCCGGGCAGCTTTACTGTTGCACCACGAACAGGCGGCGTGGACGATCCGGGATTGTTGCCAATCGGCGTATACTGCACGTCGGCCAGGCGCTTTTCGACCTTGATGTGGTGGCGCGCGCCGACTGCGCGGATCACTGCGCGGATATCCCCGGCATAAGGCGCGTCGGGCGATGTTTCTCGCAACAGCGCAAACCAAGCGTGGATCGCGCGCCGATGCTGGCCCGACAGGTCCCAACCCACGGCGCGATAATAGCGCGCGCGCGCATCTTTGGGATCGCGCTTTAACGCAGCATCAAACGCGCGACGGGCTTCGCGCGGCATCCGGCGCTCTGCCTTGTCTGCCTGCAACAGTGCTTCGCCCAGGAACGAAAACGTGCGTGCATCGCTGGGGTCGATTTCGGTTGCATGGCGCAAAGCATCGGCGGCCTGATCAAATTGCCCGCGTTGAAAGTATGACCAGCCCAGATTGCGCCAGCCATCGGCATCATCCGGCGTCTTTTGCACCTGCTTTTCAAAACGGGTGATAACATCTTCGACCGTCGGCGCCGGAGTTTCGCGCGGTATCGGTGCAACCGCTACGGGCATCCCGCGACGATCACGCTGATTGCGATAAATGCCGAGGCCCGCCGCCGTGATCGCCGCCACAATCAGCAACCCGATCGCAAGACGCCTTAAAATCGCCACGACACCGTTGCCGTGCCCATCAGACAGGGAACGATCGCCGTCGGTCATCGCCCATTTCCCGCCACAGCCCAAACCACCCCGGTCCATTCGCCTCTTGCCTGCCGCCCATCATCCCGGACCACGGCATCGTTCGGCCTTTGCGCCATTATCGCGCCCCCGCCAATGCCTTTTGCCGCCGGCGTTGGACAGAGCTGCCCAACCCGATCGCCTCGCGGTACTTCGCCACCGTACGGCGCGCCAGATCGAACCCACGCGCTTTCAGCAGATCGACCAGCGTATCGTCTGACAGCACCGCCTTGGCGTCTTCGGCATCGATCAATTGGCGGATCGCCGCCTTGACCGCCTCCGCCGAGACCGCGCCTTCGCCATCGGACGAGGCCACACCCGACGTGAAAAAATATTTCAGCTCAAACGTGCCGCGCGCGCAATGAAGATACTTGTTCGAGGTAACCCGGCTAATTGTCGATTCGTGCAACGACACCGCTTCAGCCACCGTACGCAGCGTCAAAGGGCGCAATTGCGATACGCCCTGGCGGAAAAACCCGTCCTGCTGGCGCACGATTTCCGCGGCAACTTTCAGAATGGTCTTTTGCCGCTGGTCGAGCGCTTTCAACAACCAGTTGGCATCGGCCAACCGCTCGCCCAGCCACGCGCGCGCCTCTTTGCTGACCGAGGCACCGCGCATCTCTACGTAATACGTCCGGTTGATGATCAGGCGCGGCAAAGTTGCCTGGTTGATGGCGATATCCCAGCCGCTGTTGCCATCCTTGTCAAACACCTCACGCACAAGAATGTCGGGCACGATGGCTTCGGCGGTGCTGCTGCCAAAGCGCAGGCCCGGTTTGGGGTCATAGCCGCGCAATTCGGCCAGCATGTCCGAAAAATCGTCTTCATCAACCCCGCACATGCGGCGCAACCGCGCCAATTCGCCACGCGCGAGCAGTTCCAGATTGTCGAGCAAGCGCGCCATGCATGGATCGTGGCGATCGGCCTCGATCGCCTGCAATGCCAGGCATTCGCCCAGACTGCGCGCGCCGACCCCGGTGGGATCAAGCGTCTGCACCAGCGCCAGCGCGGCTTCGACCCGTGCCAGCGGCACGCCCAACATCGCCGCGGCTTCGCCGAGTGGCTGCGCCAGATAGCCCGCTTCATCCAACTGATCGATCAGCCAGCGCGCCACAAACACCAGTTGCGGATCGCGCGACGTCGCGCCGATCTGGGCATGCAAGTGATCGGCAAGGCTGGCGGCAGCGGCACCCTGGGCCTCTATTCCCGGGCCTTCACCATCGCCACCGGCACCACCCGCGCTCCAGTCACCCGACTCCACCGGCTGCACAGGATCGCGATCGCCGGCACCGTCTCCGGTATCGCGGTCGCGATCGAGCGTGGTCGGATCGATGTCGAGCGGGCGATCTTCAGCGCCGCGCCCTTCGCCAACCAGTTGATCGACCGGCGATGTTTCAAGATGTGTGCGCCGCAGTTCGGGGTCTGCAGTATCTACCGGTGACGCAACCAGGTCCCCG
>CAIPWG010000456.1 GCA_903868655.1 uncultured Sphingomonadales bacterium | reverse complement strand
GATCCTGCCACTGGCGTTGTGGTGTGGCAGGTGCCAGTTGCCGACACGGTGCAAGCGGCTGCGGCCGTGGCACGCGCGCGCGCGGCGGGCCCAGGGTGGGCGCGGCGTCCGCTTGAGGATCGCCTTGCCATTGCGCGTGCTTATGCTGCGGTGCTGGATACCAGGCGCGAAGACTTCGCTCGATTGATCTCGAACGAAACCGGCAAGCTCCTGTGGGAAGCCCGCACCGAAGTCAGCGCAATGATCGGCAAAGTCGAAATCTCGATCCGCGCCCAGGCCGAACGCGCCGGCACCAGCAACAGCGACCAACCTTTTGGCCGCGCGGTTTTGCGGCACCATCCGCATGGGGTCATGGCTGTGCTCGGCCCCTACAATTTTCCCGGCCATCTGCCCAACGGCCATATCATTCCTGCGCTGCTTGCTGGCAACACCGTGGTGTTCAAACCCTCCGAACTGACCCCGGGCGTCGGTGCGGCCATGGTCGATGCGTGGCGTACGGCGGGCCTGCCGAACGACGTGCTGCATCTGCTTCAGGGCGGGCGCGACACCGGCGCGGCCTTGATCGCGCAGGATATCGACGGTCTGCTGTTCACCGGTTCGGCCCAGGCCGGGCGTCATTTCCGCCGCGCTTTTGTCGATCGACCCGGCGTCATTCTGGCGTTGGAACTCGGTGGCAACAACCCGTTGGTGGTCTGGGACGAAAAGATCGATCCCTCGGTTCTGGCCAATCTGGTGGTCCATTCCGCTTTTGTCACTACCGGCCAGCGCTGCTCGTGCGCGCGTCGCCTGATCGTGCCCGAAGGTCCGGCGGGCGATGCGCTGGTGGCGGCGCTCGTCGATCTGTCGGCCCGGCTGCCGATCGGTTCGGGGGGCGATACCGCGTTCATGGGTCCGCTGATTTCGGTCGAGGCGGCGCGAGCAGCCCGCACAGCCCTGGCTGGTTTGGTGTCCGCCGGTTGCCGCGTGGTGCTCGATCGCAGCACTGTGGAAGACCGGGGAGAGGCATTTTTCGGCCCGGTCCTGCTCGATGCCACTGGTATTGCCACACCCGATGCGGAAATCTTTGCCCCGGTGCTCAAGATTGAACGTGTTGCCGATTTTTCCGCTGCAATTGTTGCGGCCAACGCCACCGCGTTTGGCCTCAGCGCCGGTTTGCTGGCCACCGATGGCGCGTTGTGGGATCGGTTTGTGACCGAAGTCCGCGCGGGCGTGGTCAACTGGAACCGTCCGACCACCGGTGCCGCTTCTGCCGCTCCGTTTGGCGGTCTTGGCGAATCCGGCAATCATCGCCCGAGCGCCTATTACGCCGCTGACTATTGCGCCTATCCGGTGGCAAGCTTCGAAGCATCGCAGTTGGTGCCCTTGGCAATCACCGGGCTTGACTGACTGGTGTCGCTTATTTTTCGCTGACGTTTCGCGAAGCGTGCTGTAACCGAACCCCTGCGTACCACGAATACACGGGGGTAGATGCGCATGCGGCATGATGATGATCGCTTGCGGGCTTTGATGCTCGCTGGCTTGGCGGGCGACAGCGCTGCGCATGCAGCGCTGCTGCGCGCCCTTCTTGGTCCCTTGCGCGGGTTTTTCCGCCGCCGCCTTGGCGGGCGTGATGATGATGTCGAGGACCTCGTGCAAGAAACGCTGATAGCTGTGCACCAACGCCGCGCAACGTATGATCCGGATCGCCCCCTGGGTGCGTGGATCTATGCCATTGCGCGCTACAAACTCATCGATCGCTACCGGCGTTCGGGGCGGACGACGCCGATCGACGATCTGCCCGAATTGGCGGACGAATTTGCCTTTGCAGAGGCCAGCGATGCCCGTTCGGACATCGACCGCCTGCTCGAAACGATCCCCGACAAACAAGCCGCCGTGCTGCGCGCAACCCGGATCGAGGGGTTGAGCACCGCCGAAGCGGCGCAAAAATTGGGCCTGGGTGAATCGGATGTCAAAGTTTCGGCGCATCGCGGATTGAAGGCATTGGCCGAACGGGTGAAGGGCAACTGGTCATGAACAGCGACGATTTGATTGCGTCGCTGGCGCACGATCTTCGCCCGGTGCCGCACCATGCCTTGGGGCGCAGGCTGGGCCTCGGGATGGTGAGCGGCGGCTTGGTAACTCTGCTTGCGGTCTGCGGCTGGCTGGGGTTGCGCCCCGATCTGATGATTGCCCTGCACGGGGCTACGTTCTGGCTGAAATGGGCCTATACGGTCAGCCTTGCGATCTGCGGCACCGCCGCCGCCGCCCGCCTCGCTCGACCCGATGGTCGGGTCGGTGGTTGGCTATGGCTCCTGGCGCTGCCGGTTCTCGGGCTGGCAAGCATCGCTGGATACGAACTCCTCGCTACCCCCAGTGCGGAATGGTTGGCGATGTGGCTGGGGGCCAGCTGGGCGATCTGTTCGCGCAATGTGTTTCTGCTGGCCTTGCCCATCTTTGCTGGTCTGTTGTGGTCGTTCCGCCGTCTTGCCCCCACCCAATTGGCACTGGCAGGCACGAGTGCAGGGGTTGCGGCCGGCGCCTGGGGCGCCACGCTCTATTGCCTGCATTGCCCGGAAACCTCGGCGCTGTTCGTATTGACCTGGTATTCGCTGGGTATTGCGGGGCCGGCCTTGGTTGGGTGGCTGCTCGGCCCGCGCCTGCTGCGCTGGTAGGGGCTTACGAAAAGCCAATGATCAGGCCTTCGCCCAACCATTGACCCAACACTGTGCCTGCGCGGGTGACAGCCTCCTCGGCATTGTCCGCCGCCGCCATGTCCTCGCAGATCGTTGCGAAGGCCACGCCTTCGCGGGATCGGCATAAAATCGCGTATTCCAGCGGGTCGGCGCGGCGCATGACCGGTTCGAACCCCTGCCGCCAGATCATCACCGTGCCCGGCGTTGTTGCAGCATGGGGAACCGTCTCTTCAGCCACCAT
>CAIPWG010000455.1 GCA_903868655.1 uncultured Sphingomonadales bacterium | reverse complement strand
TCCTGGCCGCCGGCATTGACCCAGGCGTCGCCATTCTTGCCCTTGACGATGGAATAAGGAACCAGCGCCGCGTCCTTCTGCGTGATGGAATCGTCAAAACGACGGCCAATCAAACGCTTCACCGCGAAAATGGTGTTGTCGGGGTTGGTCACCGCCTGGCGCTTGGCCGGCTGACCGATCAGGCGCTCGCCATCCTTCGTAAAGGCGACGATCGAGGGTGTGGTGCGTGCGCCTTCCGAATTCTCGATAACCTTGGGCGTGCCGCCATCCATGACTGCAACGCAGCTATTGGTCGTACCGAGGTCAATACCGATTACTTTAGCCATGATTTCCCGTTTCCTTAGCAACCGCGACACCGCGTCTTGTGGTCGTACCCCTGCCGGGCGAGCGACCCTCTCGCGGCTCAGACGGGGCGGATATAGGTGTGCATTGTCTTGGCACAAGGGCCATGCGCGGCTAGATCGAACGCAGTTTGAAAAGATTGCTGAAAGGGTCGACGATGCGTAGCCTATCCCTGCTGGTTCCTTTTGCCATGCTGGCACTGTCGGCTTGCACGACCACGCCCGGCGCCGAGGCCGCCAGCAGCACCGCTGCAAGCGAAACCGGAGCCGCGGCGACCACGGGCATGACGCTGACCGATGCGATGATCCAACTGCCCGCTGTACCCGGTCGCCCGGCAGCCGCTTATTTCACGCTGACTGTCGGCGCCGATACCACGGGCAAGCTGGTTGGGGTCACTGTCGCCCATTTCAAACGCGCCGAAATGCACCAAAGCAAAATGGTCGGTGGCGCGATGACGATGGACCCGGTCGATACGGTAGCGCTGACACCGGGCAAGCCGATCCTGTTCGCGCCGGGAAGCTTTCACGTCATGCTGTTCGAGGCTGACAGTACTCTCAAACCCGGCAGCACGACCGAGCTGACACTGACTTTCGACAGCGGAAAAACGGTCAGCGCCGCAGCGAAAGTTACCGCAGCGGGGAGCGATGACATGGGTGGCATGAAAATGTAAGGGATTGGGGAGGCGAGCGCATTCGGCTCGCCTCCCCACTCGCTTGTCAACGGCGCTTTGCTCCATCCATCGAAGCGAAGCGCAACGTTGATCAATCCGGCTTTTTGGCAACCGCAACCATAGCCGCGCGCAACAAACGGTCTTTGATCATATAACCCGACTGCAATTCCTGCAGCACTGTGCCCGGTTCAACATCTGACGACGGCATTTCAATCATCGCCTGATGCTGATGCGGATCGAGCGGCATACCTTTGGCCGCGATGCGGGTGATGCCATGGCTGGCGAACACCTTTTCAATCTCCCGGCCCGTGGCATCCAAGCCGGCGACCAGGTTCTTGAACTTGTCGTCGGCGCGCAAGTCGGCGGGGATCGCTTCCAGCGCACGCGCGATGTTATCGGCCACCGAGAGGATATCGCGGGCAAAACTGGTCGCGGCATAGGCCCGTGCGTCGGCGATGTCCTTTTCCAGCCGCCGCCGCACGTTCTGCGTTTCGGCTTTGGCATAGAGAATATCCTGCCGTGCTGTTTCAAGGTCATGGTTCAATCGGGCAAGGTCCTCGTTCGCGCTACCAGCGTCATCGATTAGGTCTGCCGGCACGCC
>CAIPWG010000454.1 GCA_903868655.1 uncultured Sphingomonadales bacterium | reverse complement strand
GGCGCAAATGAGCATCAGGAACGAGCCGACAAGCGCATATCGACTGATGCTTGGCGTGGCCCGGAATGTGTCGCCGCTTGTTGTCACCATGCATTGCCCCGGCGATCATTCAGACCCAAAGTTCCTTACAGATTGGGCCATGCCGGGAAATCGGTCAAGCGCAGGAAATTTCGTCTCTTCGCGGTTGCAAGTCTGCCGTTTCGGGGACGGTTTCTGGCGGAAAATGGAGGGAAGCGGACTATAATCGTGCCCTTGGTTTGGGCCAATGGCTGTCAGGTCCTTCGAGACATTTTCGAGAGCTAAGGCACTTCAGGTTCTTTAGCATAATTTTCCGTACTAAGCCGATACTTTGGCAGGGGGCGCCGATTTTCCATTCAAACTGAGTTAATGGTTGCGGATCCAACTTGGATACTGTCCTAAGAAGTGTGTTTAACTGTTTTGCAGAAACTCCCTGACCGTTCCACAGTATCGAACCAACTCGATTAACAATGATCTTATTTTTTTGTGGTAGCTCGGCGTAAGATGTAACCCCTTGCCACATCTCCTGTTCGTTCAAGATGTCGGCCGGTCGCGAGGGACATGCTTGCCCATAGGTCGTAACCGGTTGGGATGAAGCCAACAATAAGGTCATCGAGAGAAGCAGCATGACTAAGAGCTTACAGCGATCAAGATTGTCTGCAAGTGGGGCGACTCCCGACATGCGAGATTGTCTCTGGCAGTGACCTGACTTTCTCCACACTCCATCCCCGTCGCAACGGCGCAATTTGCCGTCGCGTCAAAGTTCTGCCACCCTTGATCCGGGCGCGAAAGGCGCAAATGAATTTTGGGGGCTGGATCACGATGAAACGCAGGATTTGGGCGCTGGGCATGCTGGCTGCAACGGTGTTGGGTGGCTCGGCATGGTATGCGAGCCTCGATGCCGAAACACGCGGGCTGCTGGCGGCGCTGCCCACCAACGCCGACGTGCTGGCATGGTCGCGCCCGACCCGCGATGCCGCGTTTCGCGCGATGGACCGTTTGCCGATTCTGGCCTCGGCGGCGAAAATTGCGCCATCGACCCATCCGCTGCCGCTGCCTGCGGGTAGACCGCTGGTCGTGCCGGGGATCGATCGCTTTATGGGCAGCCAGCATGCGGCCGGGCTGGTGATCGTTCAGGACGGCAAGATCCGGCTCGAACGCTACGGCCTTGGTTTCGGCGCAACAGGGCGTTGGACCAGCTTTTCGGTCGCCAAATCATTCACCTCGACACTGGTTGGCGCGGCGATTGCCGATGGCGCAATCCACAGCCTGAACGACAAAGTCAGCCAGTATATCCCCGACTTGCGCGGTTCGGCCTATGACGACGTGTCGATCCGGCAGCTATTGACGATGACATCGGGTGTGCGCTGGAACGAGAATTACGAAGACCCCAATTCCGATGTTTCGCGGTTCAATCCGGCCAAGCCCGACCCTGGTGTCGATGCTACCGTCAGCTATATGCGCAAGCTGCCGCGCGCCCATCCGGCAGGCACCTTGTGGCATTACAGCACCGGCGAAACCAACCTGATCGGCGTGCTGGTGTCGTCCGCCGTACACAAGACGCTGTCGCAATATCTGTCCGAAAAGATCTGGGAGCCCGCGGGGATGGAGGGCGAGGCAACGTGGTTGTTGGACAAGACCGGCCATGAAATCGCCGGCTGCTGCCTGCAGGCGCGCACCCGCGATTTTGCGCGAATGGGCCTGCTGGTGCTGAACAACGGGGTTGCCAGCGGCAAGCCGATCGTGCCTGCCGACT
>CAIPWG010000453.1 GCA_903868655.1 uncultured Sphingomonadales bacterium | reverse complement strand
GGGCCGGGATGAACCCGCGCCAGATCGATACCCAGATCATTGGCGCGAGCGCGCACCGCCGGGCTGGCCAGAACGCGCGCGCCCGTCACTTGCGGTTCGGGGTCGGCAGATACCACGACGACGGGCGCAGGCTTTGCCGTAGCCGGTGCCACTGGCGGCGGTGCCGCAACCACTGGTGCGGTATCGACAGCTGTGCTCACGGCTTCGCCATCGCCCTCGCCTACGCCATCGCCTGCGATCTCGATCACCACCAGCGGAGACCCGATTGCGATGCGATCACCGACTTCGCCGGCGACTTCGATCACCCGGCCCGACACCGGGCTTTCCATTTCAACGGTCGCCTTGTCGGTCATGACATCGGCAATGCGCCCGTCTTCGGTTACCATATCGCCCACGGCAACATGCCAGGCAACGATTTCGGCTTCGGCGATGCCTTCCCCGATGTCGGGCAGGCGGAAAGTAAAGCGGCTCATGGCGCAGTGTTCCGTAGCTGAGAGGGGGTCATGCAGCGATCAGGCGGGCAAAAGCCTCACCAATCCGCACCGGGCCGGGGAAATAGGCCCATTCAAGACTATGGGGATAGGGCGTATCAAACCCTGTAACGCGTTCAACCGGCGCCTCCAGCGCATAGAAACATCGTTCCTGCACCAAAGCAGACAACTCGGCCCCAAAACCGCCAGTGCGGGTCGCCTCGTGCAGGACCATGCACCGGCCGGTCTTTTTAACCGATGCCTCGATGGTTTCGATATCCAGTGGCACCAAACTGCGCAAATCGATCACTTCGGCGTCGACGCCCTGGCGTTCGGCGACAGCCAGAGCGACATGGACCATCGTGCCATACGCCAGGACAGTCACCGCTTCGCCTTCACGCACCACGCGCGCTTTGCCCAAAGGGATCCGATAGTGGCCTTCGGGCACTTCGCTATCGGGATGCCGCGCCCAAGGCGTTGCCGGTTCGTCATAATGCCCGTTGAATGGGCCATTATACAGCCGCTTGGGCTCAAAGAAGATCACGGGATCGTTGTCTTCGATGGCTGCGATCAACAATCCTTTGGCATCGTACGGCGTGCTCGGCACGACGGTTTTCAGCCCGGCGACATGCGTAAACAGTGCTTCCGGGCTTTGGCTATGCGTCTGCCCGCCAAAGATTCCGCCGCCAAACGGTGTGCGCACCGTCATGGGCGCGATGAATTCGCCTGCCGAACGATAACGCAGCCGCGCCGCTTCAGACACCAGCTGGTCCAGCCCGGGATAGATGTAATCGGCAAACTGGATCTCGGGCACGGGACGCAGGCCATAGGCCCCCATCCCCACAGCGACACCGATGATGCCGCATTCCGAAATCGGCGTATCGAAAACGCGGGTCTTGCCATACTTGGCCTGAAGCCCCGCCGTGGCGCGAAACACCCCGCCGAAATAGCCGACGTCTTCGCCCATAACGACAACCGTATCATCGCGGCCCATCATCACGTCGAGCGCGTCGTTGATCGCCTCGATCATCGACATGCGTTTTCCGGGCGCGCTCATTTCGCGTCTCCCACATCGGCGTCATCGCTCCATTCGGGCCATTTGACCTGCCGTTCATGGATCGCCTGCTGGCTCTGTTCGACCAGATGCCATGGCAGCGTTTCAAACACGTCTTCAAACATGGTGCGGAACGGGTGGTGCAAGCCATGCCCCAGAGTGCCGTTGGCTTCTGCCGCGCGCACGGCCGCACGCACTTCGGCATCGACATCAGCGTCCATCGCCGCGTGGCGATCGGCATCCCATTCGCCCAGCGCGATCAGGTGTCGCATCAGACGATCAATTGGATCGCCCAGCGGCCAGGCACTGCTTTCGGCGGCAGAGCGATATTGGCCCGGATCATCCGAGGTTGAATGCCCTTCAACACGATAGGTAAAATGTTCGATCAAGGTCGGCCCGGCGTTTGACCGGGCACGATCTGCCGCCCACCGCACCGCGGCATAGACCGCCAGCGGATCGTTGCCGTCAATGCGGAGCCCGGCAATGCCATAACCGATAGCGCGCGCAGCAAACGTCGTCCGTTCGGCGCCGGCAAAGCCCGAAAAACTCGAAATCGCCCACTGGTTGTTGACCAGATTGAGCACCACCGGCGCGTTGTAGACAGCGGCAAAGGTCAACGCCGAATGGAAGTCACCTTCTGCGCTCGACCCTTCGCCAACAAAAGTACTGGCAATCCGGCTGTCACCGCGAATGGCGCTCGCCATTGCCCAACCAACTGCCTGCGGCAATTGGGTAGCGAGATTGCCCGAGATCGAAAAAAGCGACTGTGCTCGGGCCGAATACATGATTGGCAGTTGCCGACCTTTGAGCTTGTCTGCGCGATTTGAAAAAATCTGGTTGACCATGTCGACCAGCGGGTAACCGCGCGCGATAAACAGCCCTTGCTGGCGATAGCTTGGAAACACCATGTCATCATCGGCCAATGCCAGTGCGGTCGCTACCGAAGTCGCCTCTTCGCCCGTGGATTTCATGTAGAAACTGGTCTTGCCCTGCCGCTGCACGCGCACCATTCGCGCGTCAAACGCCCTGGTGAGCGCCATCAGGCGCAGCATCCGGATCAACGTTGCCGGATCAAGCTTGGGATCCCACGGCCCGTGGGCGCGATCATCATCGCCGAGCACACGGATCAGATCGAGACACAGCGGATGGGTCTCCACCGCTGCACATGCCTCATCCGGACGGGGTTGCGCACCGGCCGGTGGCACGGTGACCGCCGCGAAATCCACGGGATCGCCGGGCCGATAACGCGGCTCTGGCACATGCAACGACAGCTTTGGCAGATTGCCCCTGATCATCGACGTTTCCTGCTCCAAAACCGGCTTTGGCCGTGACTCGGCAAAGACGGAATATTTTATGCAGACGTAATTATATTACACCGTCGCGCAAGGGTCAATTACACGCTCTAAACAGCGACGGGTGCCGCCAAGTGACCTTGCGGATGGTAGTCATGCACCGCAATATCATCGATGGCATAGTCGAAAATAGTGTCGGGCCTATGGCGAATAGCGATTCGAGGATCCCCCGCAGGGTGTCGCGCCAATTGCGCCTCCACCAGATCGGTGTGGTTCAGATAAAGGTGCGTGTCACCCCCCATCCACACCAGCTCTCCCGGATGCAGATCGCATTGCTGTGCCAGCATATGGATAAACAGCGCAGCACCCCACAAGTTGAACGGCAGGCCCAGTGCGACATCGCAACTGCGCTGATACAGCACGCCCGACAAGCGTCCGTCCGCAACATGGAACTGATAGGTCTTGTGACACGGGGGAAGCGCCATGGTGTCAAGCTCAGCCACGTTCCAGCCTTCGACAATGTGCCGACGGCTGCCCGGATTGGTTCGCAAGGCGTGCACCAGATCGGCCACCTGGTTCACACCATGCGTGCGCTGGCGGAACAGCCCCTCGCCCAGTGGCTCATAAACCGGCCAATCGACCCATTGCTTGCCATAGACTGGTCCCAGATCACCCCAGCGCGCGGCAAAAGCGGCGTCTTCGACAATGCGTCGCGAAAATGCCGCACGTTCGATCCGGTCACCGGTTTCCCGAATATACCGCGCCAGCGGCCAGTCGGTCCAGATTTCGACGCCTTGGGCGCACAACGCGCGGATATTGGTATCGCCTGTCAGAAACCACAAAAATTCGCGTGTCGCGGTTTTCCAGAAAACGCGCTTGGTGGTGAGCAACGGTACCCGGCCGTCCGACAGATCAAACCGCAGGCTGGTGCCGAACACCGAACGCGTACCAACCCCGGTACGATCAACACGTTCATCGCCCGCCGTCCATATGCGGTGCATGAGATCGAGATATTGCTGCTCATAATGCGGTTCTGCCATGATGGCAGCCTAGCCTGTCCGCCCCAAGCAACCCAAGCACCAACCGATGCTTTCTTGTGGAACGCAGGTAAGCCGCGCGACTTTTTGACGCAAAGGCGACATTCCCGGCTTGCCACACCCAACACCGCTGCCTATATCGCGCGCCTGCCTCCACAGCCGTCCGATAAAAATCCGGGCGGCTTGTTGATCGGTCGGGGAGTAGCTCAGCCTGGTAGAGCACTGTCTTCGGGTGGCAGGGGCCGGAGGTTCGAATCCTCTCTCCCCGACCAATTTCCATTCAAGTCGTTGAATTAACCTGTTTTTCTCATCGGTGTGAGAACGCTGTGCACAGCGTTGTACACACTGCAGTACACGCAGGTGATCAACGCATGTCCAAATTGCACATCGCACGCCGTGGCGAAACCTATTGTTGGCGCCGACGCATCACCATTGGGCCACATAGGTTTACCCTTGCGATTTCGTTACGGTGTGGTTTGATCCGCCAAGCGAGAGCGCGAGCAAATGTGCTCGCTGGTTTGGTCGAGACATTAAAAATGGCGTATGGCGAGGTTGGGGTGGCAGTCGGCCCCGACACTTTGAAAAAGATTTTTAATGATGCCCTGCGCTGGCAACTAAAACGAATTTTGTCGGACCAGATCGGCAGTGAAGCCGATCCTCACACCCATCGCGAGATAAATCTGGCCTGGGCCGAAATGTATCGGATCATGGCCGGCCCCCATGGCAAACTGACAGATAACGATATTGCACGTTTGGCGAATGATGGCTGGTCACGGGAACGATGCGAATACCTGGCTCGCCTGTTCGCGGCCCATTCCAATGGCGTTGGTGTCAGCCACCGCCAGATCGATGCTTACGTCGAGCATTTCGACATCACGCCGACAGAAGAAAACCTTCACCGGGTCAAGAACGTAATCTTGTCGGCGCGTGCACAAGCCTGCCATAAAGCAAACGAAAGCTTGGGTCTTTTTCCGGGCGACCTCAGTGGCTGGGCAGACGCTGCCGCGGAGAGCGATGAGCCCTTCATCTATGATCGCCTCGCAGCCGCCAAGAAGGCTGAAAAGGACGACAAGCCCCGCGAAGCGGAGCCGACGCCCGCGCCTCCACCCCCTCCTCAAGCAGCTGCTCCGGCACCTCTACCGAAACTGCTACTGTGCGAGGCGGCGAAGACCTGCATCGCTGAATATAAGAAAAATAATGCGTGGTCGCCTGCGTCGATTGCGCAGGTCGAAACCGCCATAAGGGTGTTTGACTTTGCGTGCGGCGGAAACGTTGCGATCGAAGATCTCAACCAAAGCCACGTCAGCGCGTTCCATGACCTTTGCGCGAAACTTCCCAATCGCTGGGGCAAAACCCGCGCGGAGCGTCAGCATGGTTTGCCCGCGAGCCTCGCCTATGCAGAGCAATTGCACGCTGAAGGTCAAAGCACCCGAGTTGGCATTTCGTCGAAGACGATAGAAAAATACATCACATGGATTTCGGTGGTACTGAAATACGCAGCCGACGAAGACGGCGGAAAAACGCCACATACCCCCGCAAAGACGCTCAACTTTAGGACGCAGTCGTTCAAGATTGTTCAGCGCGGCGAAGGCAAATCAAAACGTGCGCGCGATAAGCGCGCTAACTGGCAGCTTGATGAAATCGAACACCTGCTCAGCGCGCCGATCTGGCATGGCTGCCTTAGCCTGGACGAGCGATTTAAGCAGGGTCACCAAATTTATCATGACGCCTGGTATTGGATCCCGCTTATCCTGATCCTGACCGGTGCGCGATCGGCAGAAATTGTCGGCATGCGCGAGGGCGACGTCAAAATTGATGCCCCAATCCCGTATTTCGACATCACATCAAACGAGGATCGCGGACTTAAAACCGCTCAATCCACGCGCAAAATCCCCATTCACCCGGAACTCATCAGACTGGGTTTCATTGACTATGTAAGGTCCATACGGAGCATGAAGCATACGCTCCTGTTTCCGGAAATGGACTCGCCGAACAGCCAATCTTTTTCCACGACCTTTCGTAAATCCATT
>CAIPWG010000452.1 GCA_903868655.1 uncultured Sphingomonadales bacterium | reverse complement strand
GTCCTGCTGTTCATCTTGCGTGACTGGCGGGTTACGATGATCGCCTTTGTGTCGATACCGTTGTCGCTGCTGGCCACGCTGATCGTGCTCGACCAGGCTGGACAGACGATCAATACGATGACCCTCGGCGGGCTGGCGGTGGCACTCGGCGTTGTGATCGACGACGCGATTGTCGATATCGAAAATATCGTACGCCGCCTGCGAGGGGTGACCGATCGGGCGCTGCGGCGGGACATCATTGCGGCTGCCTCGGTCGAAGTTCGTGCACCGGTGGTCTATGCGACGTTTGTGCTGGTGCTGACGATGCTGCCGGTCATCACGCTTAGCGGGTTGCAGGGGGCATTTTTCACACCGCTTGGCGTGGCATTTGTGTTGGCGACTCTGGCATCGCTGGTGGTTGCGCTCACCGTTACGCCTTCGCTTGCGCTGCTTTTGCTTGATGGCCGGGCGCCTGCCGAAGAACCTGCGTTCCTTCATGCGTTGAAGGATCGCCACAGTTTGCTGCTGGCGCGGGTTTGCGGCCGCCCCGGGGCTGCTCTTGGTGTGGTCGGTGGCTTGGCGCTGGTGGTCTTGGCATTGGCGCCATTGTTCGGCAGTGAATTGATGCCTGCGTTTCGCGAACGGCATTATGTCGTTGGTATTTCCGGCCCGCCGGGTGCTTCGTTCGAGTGGATGCGCGATGCCGGCATACGACTTTCACGCCGCCTGCTGGCGATTCCCGAAGTGCTGACGGTCGAAGAACAGCTTGGCCGCGCCGAGGCGGGCGAGGATACCTGGCCTCCCGGCAAAGGCGAGTTTCATATCCGCCTGAAAGACGTTGGTGCACAAGGCGAAGACAAGGCCTTGGCCGGTATTCGCGCCGCGCTGGCCGATACGCCTGGCATCCACAGTGAAGTCACGACTTTTCTGGGGGACCGTATTGGGGAAAGTCTGTCGGGTGAAACCTCGGCGATCGTTGTCAGCGTGCAGGGCAATGATCTTGACGTGCTCGACCATCTGGCGGGGCAAGTCGCTGCGGCGATGCGCGCCACCCCGGGTGCCACCGATGTGAAACTGAAATCCGAGCCGGGAAATCCGATGCTCGGTGTTGCGCTCGACCCGGCTCTGATGGTGTTGCACGGTGTCAACCGTACCGATGCGGGCGATGCAATCCGCGCCACGTTTGCCGGGCTTGATGCGGGACAAGTGGTCTTGCCGACGCGCAGTGTACCCGTTGCCGTGACATTGCCGCCTCAATCGCGCCAAGATCCGGAATTGCTCGGCCAAACACTGGTGCGCGGCGCTGGCGGTTCGGCCGTGCGGCTGCGTGATCTGGGCGAGATTGGATTGGGAGACACCCGCGCAATGATCGAACATCAGGGCGGTCAACGCCGCCAGGTGGTGACCACCAATGTTGGGCCCGGTGTTGATGTGGCCGGCGTTGTGGCCAAAGCAAAGGCGCGGATTGCGCACGATGTGACAATGCCGCCCGGCACATTCCTGTCATGGGCAGGCGCTGCCGAAGGGGCAGCCGCTGCGCAGCGCGATATCGCGTGGCACGTGGGTATCGCAGCTGTCGCCATGATCGCGCTGTTGGTCGTCGCGTTTGGCGGTTTGCGCCCGGCGTTGCTGATCCTGGCCGGGCTGCCGCTCGCATTGCTTGGTGGGATGTTTGCAGTTGCGGGTACCGGCGCTGTGGTGTCCCTTGGCGCGCTGGTCGGGTTCATTTCACTGTTCGGCATCTCCGCACGCAATGCGATCCTGTTGGTCAGCCACGTGGATCATCTGGTTGACGAAGAAGGTGCGCCATGGACCATGGAAACAGTGATGCGCGCCACGCGGGAGCGTGTCACGCCCATCGTGCTGACTGCGCTGGTTACCGGGTTTGCGCTGATGCCGATCGCGGCCGAAAGCGGTCAGGCGGGGCGCGAGATCGAAGGGCCGATGGCGATGGTCATTCTGGGGGGGCTGGTCACGTCGCTGTGCCTGGTACTGATGATTTTGCCCGCGCTGATCTGGCGTTGGCGGAGGCGGCCAGCGCCCGGTACATGATGGCCTGGGGCGGCCAGTAAAGGGTGAGGGGCTGTTGCGCGTGGTCCAGCCTTGAACCGGATAAATCCGCATCGGTGGTAATTTGATCGGGTGAGTTCGAAACCGCGCAAGGCGAATACGCAACACTTTGCATTATAGGTGTTTTTACCTGTCTCGACAGTGGTTGTGATTGTCGCGGGATAAACGTCTGCGATCCTTTTGGCATTTGGACTGGATAAATTCGGCAGCATGCAAAACGGTTTGTCGCTCAAAATGCACGATTTGTCGCGCAGACGTAATTGCCCCCAGCCAAGCTGTTGATTCCCTGTTGAATCTGACAGGTGGATGTGATTCGGTAATTACCATGCGGTCAACCCGGCAAACCATGCGGCTTCCTCGCGAAAGCCTAACCCAGACGATGGCGCTCATCGTCTTGCTGGTGTTGGGTGCGCTTGCTTTGGCTGGTCCAAGCGGTTTGCTCGCATGGTCGGAAAATGCCCATGCGCTGGAACGCAATCAGCAGGAGATTGCCAGGTTGAGCGCCTTGCGCGACCATTTGCACAACCGGGTTGAACGGCTTGATCCACGCCATGCCGATCCTGATCTGGTGGGCGAGTTGTTGCATCGCGATCTCAACGTCGCGCATCCCGATGACCTGATCCTGCCCAGCAAATAGACCGGTGCACCCATTGCGGTCATTGTTCCGAGTACTTACTTTCTCCGCCAGAAGCCCGGCTCGGCCAGCGCCGTCCAGGCCCTTTCTGCGAGAAAAAGGCGCAAGCGACTATCATGAGCAGTTTTGCCAGCCACGATATCGACGACGATGATGAGGGACGGCTGGGCAAGCTGGCCGTGCCCGACCATGTGCAGGATGCCATCCGGACACTGATCAGCTGGGCAGGCGATGATCCGACGCGCGAAGGACTGATCGATACGCCCAAGCGCGTAGCGCGTGCGTGGAAAGAATATTGCCAGGGCTATGGAGAAGATCCCGCGCAACACTTGGGTCGTCAGTTTGAGGAAGTTGGCGGTTATCACGAACTCGTCCTGTTGAAGGACATACCGTTTCAGTCGCATTGCGAACATCACATGGCACCAATCGTTGGCAAGGCGTCAATCGCCTATCTGCCAACGAACAAGGTTGTGGGCATTTCCAAGCTGGCACGCGTGCTCAATGCCTATTCGCGACGCCTGCAAATCCAGGAACGGCTGACCAGCGAAGTGGCGCAATGTATCTGGGATGCGTTGAAGCCGCAGGGCGTGGCAGTGGTTATCGAGGCGCAGCATGGGTGTATGACCGGCCGCGGTGTGCGCACACCCGGTGTGGCGATGATCACCAGCCGACTGCTGGGGGTGTTTCTGGAGGATAATCGCAGCCGCAAGGAAGTGCTCAGCCTGATGGGCTATTGATCCTGCGCCGGTCGTCTAGGTCGATACAGTCCAACCCGAAAGCCCGGCGATAGCCGGACCTTCGGGCAAAGACCTCACAGATGTTCGAGGACGTATTCGGCCGAGCTGACCTTGAAATCGCCCGGCGCTTCAACGTGCAGCTGCTCGACAACGCCATCGTTGATCACGGCAGCAAAGCGCTGGCCACGCAAGCCGAGGCCAAAACCCGTACCATCCATGACCAGATCAAGCGCCTTGGCCAGATCGCCGTTGCCATCGGCCAGCATGGTCACTTCAGGCGAACCCGATGCCGCACCCCAGGCCTTCATCACGAACGGATCATTGACGGCGGTGCAGGCGATCTCATCGATGCCGGCGGCTTTCAATTCGGCCGACTTTTCAACAAAGCCCGGCAGGTGCTTTGCCGAACAGGTCGGGGTGAAGGCGCCCGGAACCGAAAACAGCACCACTTTCTTGCCGGCAAAATAATTGCTGGTCTGCACCGGCTCCATGCCATCGGCCGTGGCCTTGACGAGCTTGATATCGGGCAGCGTTTCTCCAACCGCGATGGTCATCCTGCAGGTTCCTTTCGTTTTGCAAAGGCAAATGGATAAATCGCCAAGGGGACGATCCTGTTCCGTATCCCGATATAGGTGGCAAGGATGACAGCGCAACTGCAGGCGTGAATTGCCACCCCCAAGGGCTTTCCATTAGGCATGATATAAAGACATCTTTATATTATCCCTCGATCGGGGTAAGGCCCCGGTCAAGAGGCGGTCTGACCCGTCATTTGCCAACCAACCTATCCAAGGAGTGCCGCCTGTGACCCAGCCGGATTATGTGATCGCCGATATCGGTCTTGCCGAATTTGGACGTGCCGAAATCGCCATTGCTGAAACCGAAATGCCGGGCCTGATGGCGCTGCGCGACGAATTCGGCGCGGCACAGCCGCTCAAAGGGGCTCGCATCACCGGGTCGTTGCACATGACGATCCAGACCGCGGTCTTGATTGAAACGCTCGTGGCGCTTGGTGCCGATGTGCGCTGGGCAACCTGCAATATTTATTCCACGCAGGACCATGCCGCTGCTGCCATTGCCGC
>CAIPWG010000451.1 GCA_903868655.1 uncultured Sphingomonadales bacterium | reverse complement strand
CCGCCACGCCGAAGCCGACCGCCAGTCTGGCCGACGCTCTGGCCGCCAGCATCGCCGCCCTGCAGGGACAGGCGGCGTGATGCAATGCGACAGGAAAAGGCGTGTGCTTTGACAGCGGTGGGCTCGATCTGAAGCCAAGCTCGGGCATGGCGCTGATGAAAAAGGACATGGGCGGTGCGGCACACGCGCTGGCACTGGCGCGACTGGTTATGGAACAGGGTTTGCCCGTGCGTTTGCACGTGCTGGTGCCTGCGGTCGAAAACGCGGTTTCGGGCAATGCGATGCGCCCTGGCGATATTTTGCGATCGCGCGCGGGCCTGTCGATCGAGGTCACGAATACCGACGCCGAAGGCCGACTGGTGCTGGGCGATGCGCTGACCCGCGCCTGCGAAATCCCGCCCGAACTGCTGATCGATTTTGCCACGCTGACAGGTGCGGCACGAGTAGCGCTGGGGCCCGATCTGCCCGCAATGTTTGCCAGGCAGGATGCGACCGCCGCTGCGCTGACCATGGCCGGGCTGGAACGCGATGATCCGGTGTGGCGTTTGCCGCTGCACGATGGTTATCGTGAATATCTCAAATCGGATGTGGCCGATATGGTCAACTCGGCGGCCAATGGCTTTGCTGGTGCGAGTGTCGGCGCGCTGTTTCTCGATCGATTTGTCGGCGCAGGCGTCGATTGGGTGCATTTCGACACTTACGCATGGCGACCTGCTGCCAAACCGGGCCGCCCCAAAGGCGGAGAGGCGCTGGGTTTGCGTGCCGCATGGGGACTCTTGCTGGCCCGTTATGGCGGCGTTTGACTTGAACCCTGCGGGCAATTCGCCTACGCGCCGCGCTTTGCCGTTGCGGGACACCGGGCCTTTGAGCGCTGAACTTTTGCCATCCGACCATGCCATGCCGCTGACCGAGCGCGATTTCCCGCTTTCGCAGCCGTCTGAAACGTATGATCCGCTGCATCGCCCGGTGCGGGGCGATTTGGCGCATATTCGCTGTGCCGGGCGCATATTTGTGCCGCATTATGCGGTGCCCATGCCGCATGAGGTAAAAACCGGCGCATCGCTGGTGCAACTGGGTCGCGCCGATGCGGCGGTACTGGCTACGCTGGCTGCGGGCACGCTGTTCAACGTGCTTGATATGGCTGGCGGTTGGGCGTGGGGGCAAATTGGCGAAGACGGCCTGGTCGGATATCTTCCGCTGGATACGCTGGCGGCGCTGTGACGGCATCGGTTTTCATCGATGGTGCGGCCGGCACCACCGGGCTTGAAATCGCCGCAAGGCTGGCGGGGCGCAGTGAATTTGCGCTGATCACTTTGCCCGATGACCGGCGCAAGGATGCCGCTGCACGCACCGAGGCGCTTAACGACGCCGATGTTGTGATTCTGTGCCTGCCCGATGATGCCGCGCGCGAGGCGGTTGGGCTGATCGCCAACGATCGCACGCGGGTGATCGATGCCTCGACCGCATTTCGCGTGGCCGACGGCTGGACTTATGGTTTCCCCGAGGTGATCGGCCGCGATACCGTGGCGCAGGCCAAGCGTATTTCGAATCCGGGATGCTACCCCACCGGGTTTATCGCGCTGCTGGCGCCGCTGGTTCGCGCGGGCCTGTTGCCGGTGGCCTGGCCCTATTCATGCCATGCGGTGTCGGGCTATTCAGGCGGGGGCAAGGCGCTGATCGAACGTTTTGTGCGCGATCCGGGCATTGGCTGGCGCGGCTATGGCCTGGCGTTCGGGCACAAACATGTGCCCGAAATGCAGGCTTATGCGCATCTTGCGATTGCACCGCTGTTTGCGCCCGCAGTGGTGCCTGCCTATCGCGGCATGGTGGTCGAAGTGCCATTGCCGTTGTCGATCATTCCCGGCGCGCCCGATCCGGCGATGCTGCGCGCTGCGCTCACGGCGTTCTACGATGGGTCCGAAGTCGTCTCGGTTGCCCAGTCTGCACCCGAAAGCGGGGAAATCCTGTTACGCGAAGGCGCCGCCGCATGGGATGGTCTGCGCCTGCATGTCATCGCCAGCGCCGATGGCGATCAAGCCCGGCTGGTGGCCGAACTCGACAATCTGGGCAAGGGCGCCAGCGGTGCCGCCGTGCAAAGCCTGAACCTGATCAGCGGTCTTCCCGAAACCGCCGGGCTGATACTCTGACAACGGCCCCTCTCGGAAGAGGGGTTTACTGCAGCACCGGCAATGGCGGCTTTTCCGCACCCGGCAACGTTGCGCCCATGGCCCGCGCCAAAGTGGGCGCAATTGCGCGCATGTCGATTTCACCCAGATCGCGGCCTTTGGCGATGCCCGGCCCAGCAATCAGAAAGGTCGATCGCATTTCGGGCGCAGCCGGGAAATAACCGTGCATGCCTTTGTAGGCGCTGGATGGCACGACCAATGGCAATCCGGCGCTCAGGAACGGTGCAGCCACCGCGCCGATCTTCAGATTGACATAAAACGCCGCGCGTGGGTTGCCGCCCGCTGCGGCAATCGCGGGCTCGCTGATCACTTGCGCAATCCGGTTGGCGGGATCAGCCGCCAAACGGGTCAACAAAGCGCCAACTTTGGCGCGCAGGGCTGCATCGTCAGGTCGCGCGAGGACGATCGCAAACGAACCTCCGGTGGCCCAGGGCGTGGCGTCCCACCCGCTGAGCTTGCCCGCCGCATCGATCGTGACCAATCCGGCATCGATGAACGGACGGTAGAGATTGATCGCGGTATCGACCGAGGCAAAGCCATGGTCGCTTACTACCGAAATCACCGCGTCGGGGTGAAACTGGCGTTCGATCGCCACAATATCGCCGACCAGCGTGTCGATCGCTTCCAGCGTCTGGTGCGCTTCGGGCGATCCCGGGCCGGTCAGATGTTGCTGATGATCGAGCGCGGTCAGATAGACCGTCAGGAACCCTGGCTGGTGATGGCGGATCAGCGACTGGGCAAAGCCTGCGCGCGATTTGTCCCCGGGCAATGTTTCATCTTTGCCATCGGCATACGTTTCGCGCCGCTGACCTTCGATTTCGGTCACCAGGCCGGGGGTGGACAGCGCTCGCACCAGTTTGCGATCGTCGGCGTGCCCTGTGCGCCAGATCTGCGGCAGGTTCCACGTGATATGCCGCGCACCCACCGACACCGGCCAGTGGACATTGCCCGTGGTCAGCCGCGCCAGAAACGCCGCATCCCACAGCGTCTGCGCCTTGTTGTCTTCGGCATACCAATACCAGCCGTCATCGTTGACATGCAACGGATCGAATGTGGTGTTGGCCAGGATACCGTGTTTGGCAGGCGATACCCCGGTGATCAGCGTCGTGTGGCTGGGATAAGTGAGCGTGGGCAGCACCCCGACCACGCCGTCGGCATAGCTGCCATTGGTCAAAAACGCGGTCAGATTGGGCAAATTGAGCCCGCGCTGGCGCGCTTGCAAGACATCGGCGGGGCGCAGGCCGTCGATCGAGATCAACAGAACCGGGCGAGCCAGTACCGGCACGGGCGCGATCATCAGGAGCGCCAACACAAGACGTGTGATTAGACGAAACAATGGCATCGCGATTCCTTCAAGACAGGCCTGATCCATCCAGCAAAAAGGCCCGCCTGCCAAGGGGCAAGCGGGCCTTTTGCAACGCAATGCAATTCGCGATCAGTCTTCAGGCGCGATTGTCACGACCAGGCCGTCCATCGCATCGGTGATCGGCAATTGACACGACAGGCGCGACTGCGGGCCACGGTGTTCGGAGCTGTCGAGCAAATCGTTTTCATCTTCGCTGAGCGGGGCCAGCTTGTCGGCAAAGGCCGGGTCGATAAACACGTGGCATGTCGCGCACGAGCAGCATCCGCCGCACAGTGCCAGCAACTCGTCAAAACCGTTGTCGCGGATGGCTTCCATCACCGTCGTGCCGGTGGTGGCATCGATGGTCTTTTCTTCGCCGGCGCGGTTCACGACAGTCAGCTTTGGCATGGTCCCAAGTCTCCGGTGTGCGGCACGACTGTCCGGCCCGAAATTGGCCGCCCGCCGCGCGCGTGCTGTGTGTTTGCTTCGGCGCGGCTGGTATCCGTCGCGCGTGACTTTGGCAAGACGGCCCGGTACGCATGCCAAAAAGGAGGGGCATATGCGATTTTCAGAACTGCGGTGCGCGCCATGGGGCTAACGGCCGACCAGCTCCGCGCAGGTCTCGATCATATCGCGCAGGCCAGTCCGCCTCTGGCATCCGCCATCGCGCGGGTCGGCTATCCCGAACCGCGGATCAGCGCGCGCGGCTGGCGCACTTTGTTGCGCACCATCGTGGGTCAGCAAGTCAGCGTGGCCGCGGCCCGTTCGGTCTGGACCAAGCTGGAGGTGTTGCTGGGCGAAGGCATGACCCCCCACGATGTGCTGTCTGCCTCGTTCGACGATTTGCGCGGGTGTGGCCTGTCGCGGCAGAAACAGGGCTATGCCCGGTCGCTGTGCGAACTGGTGGCCGATGGAACGCTGCAATTTGATGCGCTGCCCAATGAGGATGAGGCGGCGATTGCACAACTGACGCAGATCAAGGGTATTGGACGCTGGTCTGCGGAAATCTATCTGTTGTTTGCCGAAGGGCGCCCCGATATCTGGCCCGCGGGCGATTTGGCGGTGCAGATCGGGCTGGGCAAATTGTTGGGGCTGGATGCGCGGCCCGATGAAAAAACCACGCGCACGATGGCGGAAATCTGGCGTCCGCATCGCGGCGCACTCGCGATATTCACGTGGCATTGCTAAAACAATCCCGCGCTTTGATTGCCGCGGAGCCTGTGCCACACGGGATCGCGAACAAAACATGGGGACAGGATGCGCATGACACAGGGCAAAGCCATTTTCATCACCGGCGGCGGATCGGGCATTGGCCGCGCCGTGGCGATCAAGTTTGCGGGCGAAGGCTGGTTTGTCGGCATCGGTGATATCAACGAAGAGGGCATGGCTGGAACCCGCGCGCTGTTGCCAGCTGGGCGCTGCTTCACCACGAAACTCGATGTGCGCAACCGCGGCCAGTGGGACGAGGCGCTGGGCGCCTTTGCCGAAGCGGCGGGCGGGATCGATGTGGTGTTCAACAATGCCGGCATTCCCATTGGCGGCGCGTTGATCGATTGTTCCGCCGAAGAGATCGAACGCACGCTTGATATCAACCTGAAAGGCGTGCTGTTTGGCGCGCAGGCCGCCTATCCCTGGTTGAAAGCGCGTGCTCCCGGATCGTGCCTGCTCAACACGGCGAGTGCTGCGGGCATTTATGGCGTGCCCGGCGCCTCGGTCTATTGCGCCACCAAATTTGGCGTTCGGGCGGTGACCGAATCGCTAGATGGCGAATGGGCCGCCGATGGTATCGCGGTGCGCGACCTGATGCCCGGTTTCATCGAAACCCCGTTGCTCGACATCGCGCCCAACCGTAAAAGCAACGAAGCGATCCGCGACCGCGTGGTCGATGCCAAGCTCGAAATCACCCCCGTGACCACCGTGGCCGATGCCGCCTGGGCCGCCGTTCACGGTGATCGCCTGCACACGATGGTTGGCAAGACCGCCCGGCAAGCGCAGTTCTTCGCCCGTTTCCTGCCGGGGCTGATCCGCAATCGCAACCGGGCATCTGGCCGCCCACTGGGCTAAGTCTTGCGCACCATGGCAAACTCCTCGGGCTTTACCCGGGGAGTTTGTTGATTTTTTGGCAGGGTGGCGGACGACGAACGTCTATGCCCCGAAGTGGAGGGAAGCGGACTTGGCCTAACCCGGCATTGCGCAGAGTGTCTGTCCTGTGGTGCCGAAATCAAT
>CAIPWG010000450.1 GCA_903868655.1 uncultured Sphingomonadales bacterium | reverse complement strand
GGTGGCGCAGCGTCTGGAACGTGGTGTCGGGTCGGCGGGCCGGGTTGGCCGGCTGGGTGGTGACGAGTTTCAGATTATCCTGCCAGGGCGGATCGAACGACCGATGCTCGCGCAGATTGCCGCGCATATCATCGAAAGCGTGTCGCAGTCCTATGATCTCGATGGCAGCCGGGTGATGATCGGCGCGTCGGTTGGTATTGCAATTGCGCCTGACGACGGGGTGACCAGTGAAGCATTGATCCGCAATGCCGATCTTGCGCTTTATGCGGCCAAAGATGCCGGGCGCGGCCGCTTTCACTTTTATGCTCCCGATCTGCATAGCGATGCCGAAGAACGGCGCCAGTTGGAAGACGACTTGCGCGATGCACTCGCGGCGGGGCAACTGCAATTGTATTACCAGCCAGTGGTGCAGACCACGACCGAGAAGATTACCGGGTTTGAAGCCCTGTTGCGCTGGAACCATCCGGAGCACGGATTTGTGTCGCCGTCCAAATTCATCCCGATTGCTGAAGAGGCCGGGCTGATCGCGCAAATCGGCGAATGGGCGCTGCGTGAAGCGTGTCAGGACATGGCGAAATGGCCTGCCAATGTGCGCGTCGCTGTCAATGTCTCGGCACTGCAGTTTGCCAATCCGGCGTTGCCGGGGATTATTACCAGTGCGCTGGCCTCGGCCGGGGTCGATGCGGATCGGCTGGAACTGGAAATCACCGAAAGCGTGTTCATCAATGATGATGACGGCAACGAAGCCATGTTCCGCGCGCTCAAACGCATTGGCGTTCGGCTGGCGCTCGATGATTTCGGAACAGGGTATTCGTCGCTCGGCTATTTGAAAAAGGCGCCTTTCGACAAGATCAAGATCGACCAGTCATTCGTGCGCGGCGCGACGATGCCGGGTAGCCGCAACGGCGCGATCATTGCTGCAATCGTGAGCCTGGCCGAAGCGCTCAATATGGAAACCACCGCCGAAGGCGTCGAAACGCTCGATGAACTCGATCTGGTACGGTTGCTGGGGTGTAGCCACGTGCAGGGTTATATCTATGCCCGGCCACTGTCGGCGAAAGCCGCCGCTGAACGGCTGGCCAGTGGGCTGGTGGCGATCGCGCGCGGGCCACGCGCGGCGCGCGCAATGCGCCAATCGCTGTTGCGCCGGGTTGCGCTGGAACACGGCGGGCATCGTTATGAAGTCAATGTGCGCAACATCAGCCAGACGGGTGCGCTGATCGAAGGGCTGCGCAATGTGCCCGCGGGCACAGTGTTCCGCATCCATCTGGCCGACGGCCACGCGGTCAATGCGACCGCGCGCTGGTCTGAAGACGATCGCATGGGCATCGCGTTTTCGGAACCGCTGGAACTCGACGACAGCGGACGCATCGCCATCATCAGCGCGCGTCGCAACCGTCAGGCCCCGGCCGCAGTGGCGGGTGTGACCGTCGACAGCGGGCAGCGCCGCACAGGCTGAATGCGCGGCCTGTCGTACCGGGATGACAGTTGGCAGACACACTGCTAACGGGCAGGCATGACTGACCTCGCGCTGATCCGCAATTTTTCCATTATCGCCCATATCGACCATGGCAAATCGACTTTGGCCGACCGCCTGATACAATTCACTGGCGGTCTGACCGAACGCGAGATGTCGGCCCAGGTGCTTGATAACATGGATATCGAGCGCGAACGCGGGATCACGATCAAGGCGCAGACCGTGCGGCTGGATTATCCGGCGAAAGATGGCAAGACCTATCAGTTGAACCTGATGGACACGCCTGGCCACGTCGACTTTGCCTATGAAGTCAGCCGCAGTCTGGCCGCATGCGAAGGCGCGCTGCTGGTGGTCGACGCGGCGCAGGGCGTCGAGGCGCAGACACTGGCCAATGTCTATCAGTCGATCGAACACGATCACGAGATCGTGCCGGTTATCAACAAGATCGATCTGCCCGCTGCCGAACCGGAACGGGTCAAGGCGCAAATCGAAGACGTTATCGGGCTGGATGCCAGCCAGGCGGTGATGACCAGCGCGAAATCGGGCATCGGCATTGCCGAAGTTCTCGAGGCGATCGTCACCCGCATCCCGCCGCCAAAAGGCGACCGCAATGCCCCGTTGAAGGCAATGCTGGTCGATTCCTGGTATGACCCCTATCTCGGTGTGGTCATTCTGGTGCGCATCATCGATGGCGTAATCCGCAAGGGGTTGCAGGTGCGCTTTATGGCAGGAAACACCGAACACCTGATCGATCGTGTTGGCTGTATGCGGCCCAAAATCGAACAGCTGTCTGAATTGGGGCCGGGCGAAATCGGTTTCATCACCGCCCAGATCAAGGAAGTGGCGCAGGCGCGCGTGGGTGACACGATCACCACCGTCAAAGGCGGATCGACCCAGGCGCTGCCGGGATTCAAGGAAGTCCAGCCGGTCGTGTTCTGCGGCCTGTTTCCGACCGATGCGGCGGATTTTGAAAAACTGCGCGATTCAATCGGCAAGCTGCGGCTCAACGACGCCAGTTTCAGCTTTGAAATGGAAACCAGCGCCGCGCTGGGCTTTGGCTATCGGTGCGGTTTCCTGGGGCTGCTGCATCTGGAAATCATCCAGGAACGGTTGAGCCGCGAATACGATCTCGATCTGATCACGACGGCGCCAAGCGTGGTCTATCGCCTGTCGATGAGCGACGGTACCGAAGTCACGTTGCACAACCCGTCAGACATGCCCGATCCGGTGAAAATCGACACGATGTTCGAACCGTGGATCAAGGCGACGATCTATACCCCCGACGAATACCTCGGATCGATCCTGAAACTGTGCCAGGATCGGCGCGGGATTCAGACCGGGCTGACTTATGTCGGTGGTCGTGCCCAGGTGAATTACGAATTGCCACTGAATGAAGTGGTGTTCGATTTTTATGACCGGCTCAAATCGATCAGCCGTGGTTATGC
>CAIPWG010000449.1 GCA_903868655.1 uncultured Sphingomonadales bacterium | reverse complement strand
TGCGCAGATCGCTTCGGGTGTTGACCTCGGTGCGCTGGATGAACCGGTCGCTGAAGAAGCCATCGAAGCCTGATTTGACTTAAACGGGCATCGGTGGCGCTTTTGTCACCGATCTGTCCCGCTTCACGAATACGGGCCGCGGCAGGTGTTGCCGCGGCCTCACCTGTTTGGATCACAAAGGACGAACGCAATGGCTTATACCGCCGCTGACGTGAAAAACCTGCGCGAGCGCACTGGCGCCGGCATGATGGATTGCAAAAAGGCACTCGACGAAACCGCTGGCGATATCGAAGCCGCGGTCGACGCACTGCGCGCCAAGGGCCTGGCTGCTGCAGCCAAGAAGTCGAGCCGCACCGCGGCCGAAGGTCTGGTCGGCGTTGCTGTGACCGGCACAACGGGCGTGGCTGTCGAAGTCAACTCGGAGACCGATTTCGTTGCCAAGAACGATCAATTCCAAGATTTCGTGCGCAAAACGACCGAAGTCGCGCTGGCCACTGGCGCTGCCGACATCGAAGCGTTGAAGACTGCGGCTTACCCCGATGGCGGTACCGTAACCGAAAAGCTGACGAACAATGTTGCCACGATCGGTGAAAACCAGCAGCTGCGTCGCCTGAAGCACGTGGCCGTGTCGAGCGGTCTGGTCGTGCCTTACATGCACAATGCCGCTGCGCCGAACCTTGGCAAGATCGGCGTGCTGGTTGCACTCGAATCAACCGCCGGTGCCGATGTGCTTGAGCCCCTGGGCAAGCAGATCGCGATGCACATTGCGGCCGCTTTTCCGCTGGCGTTGAATGCTGACGATCTTGATCCCGAGTTGATCGTGCGCGAACGCAAGATCGCGGCTGAAAAGGCTGCTGAAAGTGGCAAGCCCGCCGAAGTGCAGGCGAAAATCGTCGATGGCGCGGTGGCGAAGTATGCCAAGGAAAACGCGCTGTTGTCGCAGCTGTTCGTGATGGACAACAAGACGCCGATTTCGCAAGTGATCGACGCTGCGGGCAAGGCTGCCGGCACCAAAATCGCACTGGTCGATTACGTCCGCTTCCAGCTGGGCGAAGGGATCGAAAAAGAAGAAACCGACTTTGCTGCCGAAGTGGCAGCGGCTGCCGGTATCAAGTAAACCGCAAACGCTGTGACATGTCACAGCGCTGCGCAACAAAACATCAATCCCCGCGTGTGACAGCGCGGGGATTTTTGCGTCATAAAAACCCCGCTGCGGCCCTTGGCACGCTTTGCCCGGTGCGTATAAGGGCGCGCATCAGAGGCCCTGCGCAAAGGATAAAATTGCCCCATGACTGCACCGGCCACTCTGCCCAAATTCAAACGTATTCTCCTGAAATTGTCGGGCGAGGTGTTGATGGGCAATCAGGCCTTCGGCATCGATACCGATTTCGTCGCCAGCCTGGCGGCCGAGGTCAAGGCGGCGAAGGAAACCGGTCTGGAACTGTGCCTGGTGATCGGCGGGGGCAATATCTTTCGCGGCATGGCGGGCGCTGCCAAAGGGATGGATCGGGCACAGGCCGATTACATGGGCATGCTGGCCACGATCATGAACGCGCTGGCGATGCAGTCTGCGCTTGAAAAGCTGGGCGTGGATACGCGCGTGCAATCGGCGATCCAGATGGATGCGGTGTGTGAACCCGTGATCCGCCGGCGCGCCGAACGTCACCTGGAAAAAGGCCGTGTGGTCATATTTGCCGCAGGCGTTGGCGCGCCATATTTCACCACCGATTCGGGCGCAGCCTTGCGTGCGGCCGAAATGCAGTGCGATGCCTTGTTCAAAGGCACCAGCGTGGATGGCATTTACAATGCCGATCCCAAGAAGGATCCCGCTGCACGGCGCTATGATACGATCGACTATGACACGGTGCTGGCCGACAATCTGCAAGTGATGGATGCATCGGCCGTGGCGCTGTGCCGTGACAATGCCATACCCATTGTGGTGTTTTCGATCCGGGAACAGGGCAATCTGGCTCTGGTTCTGGCCCGACAGGGCACCCAGACTATCGTCAGGAAGGACAGCTGAACCATGGCCAAATATGACAGGGCCGATCTCGAACGGCGGATGAGGGGCGCAGTCGAAGCGCTGCGGCACGATCTGGGCGGGTTGCGCACGGGCCGCGCCAATACGTCGCTGCTCGATCCGATCATGGTCGAAGTTTACGGTCAGCGTATGCCGCTGAACCAGTGCGCGACCGTGTCGGCGCCGGAGCCACGGTTGCTGTCGGTGCAAGTCTGGGACAAATCGTCGGTCGGCCCGGTCGAAAAAGCGATTCGTTCGGCGGGTCTGGGCCTCAATCCCATCAACGACGGCACCACGCTGCGTCTGCCGATCCCCGATCTGACCGAAGAACGGCGCAAGGAACTGGCCAAGCTGGCCAACCAATATGCCGAAAAGGCACGCATCGCGATTCGCAACGTGCGCCGCGACGGGATGGAAAACCTGAAAGCCGATGAGGCGAAAAAGGAAATTTCCGAAGACGAGCGCAAGCGTTCCGAAACCGACGTGCAAAAGCTGACCGATGAGCAGATCAAGGCTGCCGATGATGTAGCGGCGGAAAAGGAAAAGGAAATTCTGGGGCGGTGAGTTCGGTACCGGCCTTTGGTGACACGGCGGGGGCAGGTCCCCGCCACATCGCGATCATTATGGATGGCAACGGTCGCTGGGCCAAACGCCGCCACATGCCGCGCGTGCTGGGGCATCAGCGCGGGGTCGAGGCAGTGCGGCGCACAGTGCGGGCAGCGGCCGAACTCGGACTTTCAGCGCTGACGCTTTATGCCTTTTCGACCGAGAACTGGCGCCGGCCCGAAGACGAAGTATCGGCGCTGATGGGGCTGCTCAAACATTTCATCCAGTCGGACCTCGATGAATTTGCGCGCAACAATATCCGGTTGAAAGTGATCGGCGACGTTGGCGCGTTTGCCCCCGATATCGTCGAAATGATCGAAGATGCGCGTGTGCGCACCGAGCAGAACACTGGCATGGTGATGGCAGTAGCGCTGAATTACGGTTCGCAGGACGAAATCGCCCGTGCCGCGCGTGCAGCCGCAGCCAAGGGTGACATCACCCCCGAAACGATTTCCGCCGAACTCGACACGGCCGATTTGCCACCGCTCGACATGATCATCCGCACATCTGGTGAAGTGCGTTTGTCGAACTTTCTGATGTGGCAGGCGGCCTATGCCGAAATGCTGTTTCTCGACGTGCTGTGGCCCGATTTCGGACGGCAGCATCTGGAAGACGCGATTGCCGAATTCTCGCGCAGGGAGCGACGCTTTGGCGGGCGTTGAACCGGACGCGAAGCCGCGTTCCGACTTGCCGGTGCGGACTGCATCGGCGGTAGTGATGGTGACAGTGGCAATCGCCGCATTCTGGCTGGCCGGGTGGTATCTTGTAGCCTTCATCATCGCGATCGGGCTTGGC
>CAIPWG010000448.1 GCA_903868655.1 uncultured Sphingomonadales bacterium | reverse complement strand
CGCCGTGGGCCCGATTCGGGAAAAAAACCCGATTGCATCAGCCAGCGGATCAGCGCCGGCACCAGCCACATAGGTGAAATCGACAGGGGTAAAGGTGATCTCGCCCCAGCCGGCCAGACTGCACCGTACATGTTCGGGATCGGCGAAGGCAAAGGGTCCGGCAGCATGGCTATCCGCTGGTACAGGCATGGCGTGCGGCAAGACCCGGTCAAACAGTTCGGCCCACGGATTTTGCGTGCGCTCACGAAAACAGCTGAACACCAAGTGTGCCCCGGGCGCAGCTTGGTGCGCCAAATGGCGAAACACCGCTGGCGGATCGGCAAAGAACATGACGCCATGGCGGCTGACCAGCAAATCGGCAGGGGCGCGTTCGTCACGAAAGATACCCGCGTCGGCATTGGCAAACCGCACGCGTTGTGCACCAATATCCGTCGCACGCTGGTTGGCGACAGCGACCAGTTCAGACGAAATGTCGATGCCGGTCACCCGCGCATCGGGCCGCGCCTGCGCCACCGCCAGACTGATTTCACCGGCACCGCACCCCAGATCAAGCACCTGGCGCCCCGGTATCGCGGCAATCACCGCAAGCAAGTGGGGGGTCAACCCGGCGAAACTGCGATCCGTGCGTCGCCATTCATCCGCCCAGGTGCGGCCGACCCACCCCTGCCAGTCGCTGGTGCCGGTCATACCCCGAAATAGACCCCACCCTTTTCACGCGCGCGCTGCCATGCCGGGCGCGCGTGTGCCGCTGCGACAAATGCCGCTAGCTTCGGGAATGCGGACGGCGCCTGCATCGCCGCAATTTCGGCGGGGAAACTCAACATCACATCAGCCCCCGTCCAACCATCGCCGACAAAATGCCCGGATGGGCGCAGGATTGTTTCAAGGTAGCCGAAATGCGCCGCCAACTGTTCGTCGATACGCGGCTTGAGCGGCGCACCAGCCTCGCCCAGCCGGCCAACGTAAAGATTGAGCAAGATCGGCGTCATTGCTGAACCTTCGGCAAAATGCATCAGCTCCAGATGGCGCAGCGCATCATCGCTGCCTGGCGCGGGCAGCCATGTGTTTGCGCCGAAACGTTCGCACAAGACTTGCACGATCGCACCCGATTCCTCGATCAGGCGGCCATCGATTTCGAGCAACGGCGATTTGCCCAGCGGGTGCACCGCCTTCAATTCGGGCGGGGCAAGATTGGTCACGGCATCGCGGCTGTAGTGGCGGATGTCATAATCCACCCCCAGTTCTTCGAGCAGCCACAAGATGCGTTGCGACCGGCTGTTGTTGAGATGGTGGACAATGATACCCATGGCGCTGCTCTCCCGCGGTGCGATGCTCGCCTGCAATTGAGCCTGTGGGGGCAAGTCGGTCAAGTCATCCATCACCTTTTGCACTGCGCCGCGGTTGCGCTTTGTCCGGGCTTGTGATTACAACCATGATCAGAAGCGCCGCGACGGGGGATTTCTTTTGAAACGCAGTATCTTGCTTGTCACGGCTTGCGCCATTTTCTCGACGGAACCGGCATGGGCGGGCGAAAAGGTGCTGGTTGCCGCAGCGCCGGCATGGGTTGCCGCGGCGCCGGAGATCGATACCAGCAAGCCTGGGCCGATCCTGCCTTATTTTGACGAGCAAGTCCGGATCGATGGGGACGTCGCGACGATTTATATCGCCACCGCAAGACAGATCACCAGTCCTGAACAGCTGTCGCAGGCAGGCACGCTGTCATTCAACTGGCAACCCGCGCACGGGGACATCACTTTTCACAAAGTCGAGATCCTGCGCGCGGGCAAGTCCATCGATGTGCTGAAAGGTGGCACGGGCATTTCGGTGCTGCAACGCGAGGCCGGATTGGAGCGGAGGATCGTTGACGGCTCGCTGACCGCGGTCAAACATATCGAAGGCCTGCAAATCGGCGATGTGTTGCACACCACGCTCAGTATATCCGAACGCGACACCGCTCTCGCCGGCAATGTGCAGGATGGTCTGGTGGTTCTGCCCGCCCCACTCAAGCTCGGATTTGGTCGCGCTCGACTGGTCTGGCCCACGGCGCGCAACATCACGCTAAAGGCTTTGCTGCCGGGTCTGACCCTCACTCCACATGCGATAGACAGCACGTGGTTCGAACTGGTGGTGCCGCTGCCGGTGGCAAAGCTGCCCGAAGTGCCCAAAAATGCGCCCGTCCGGTTCAAGCCTCTGACTTTGGTCGAATTTTCCAGCTTTACTGACTGGGCGTCGGTGGCCACGGTCATGGCGCCGCTGTACCGGGTCAAAGGCACGATACCCGCTGGTTCTGATCTGGCAGCCAAAGCCGATGCCATTGCTGCACGTACGAACGATCCGGTCACGCGCATGGCTGATGCGCTGCAACTGGTCCAAAACGCGGTTCGCTATCAACTGATCGCAATGGGCAACGGGAACTACGTGCCGCAATCGCCGATGGATACCTGGACCAAGCGGTATGGCGACTGCAAAGCCAAGACCGTGCTGCTGCTGGCCATTCTCGACCGACTGGGGATCGCGGCAGAGCCGGTGCTGGCCAATATCCAGCGTGGCGATGCCATCGCACAAATGGCCCCGGCGGCGATGGCATTCGATCATGTGTTTGTTCGCGCACACGCGGCGGGCGAGGATTTCTGGCTGGACGGCACGATGCTCGGATCCCGGCTGGATGACATTCACGACGTGCCACGGTACGGCTGGGTGCTGCCGGTTGTGGACAAAGGCGCCGATCTGATTGAATTGCCAAAGCGTGCCCATGCCAGGCCCGATCTGGATGCCGAACTGGTGTGGGACATGACTGGCGGGCCGCATTTCCCGTCGCCCTATCACCTGACGCTTCGCTATGCCGGACCATTCGGCGAAGGTCAAAAGGTTGAACAAGGCGCAGATTATGATGAGAAGCTGACCACTTTCGCCGAAAAATCCGCGAAAACCTGGACCGGTAGCAACGCAATCGGCAAACCGCATGCCGAATACAACGCGGACAAAGCGCTATGGACTTTGACTGTTGACGGGGTCGGCTATCCCGATTGGAATTACCGCGACGGGCAATATGCGCTCGCTGTTGAACCTGACCTGAAAATCGTGCTCGACGCGCCGCGTGACCGCGCCAGCTGGCGCGCAATTCCAGCATTGATCGATCAACCGTGGACAGCGCACAGCCATGTCATCACGCATCTTCCCGATGGCGGAAAAGCCATCGCGCTCACCGGCGCCGAACCCAATGGTCTTGATCTGCCTGCGGCGTCATGGCGCCGCTCGGTCACGCTGGCTGCGGGCGAATTGGTCGACGACATCACATCACGCGAAAACAGCGTTGAAATCCCGGCTGAAAAGATTGGAGCGACGACCAAGGCAATCGAAGCCGCGATGGGACGTACTGCGCGTTTGTCACTTCCCCATACATATCCTGCACGCTGGGAGGATGCGGAACGGCTGCGCACCAGCTCCGCGTTGAAAGCCGTGCGCGCGATTTACGATCAACGCATTGCTGACAAGACCGATTCCGAAAAAGCCGGCGCGGAAAAATCCGACCAAGCCGCTCGCTTGTCCGATCGTGGGTGGTTCGAAGAACGTCTATTGGATTGGGCTGCCGCTGAAACCGATTATACCAAAGCCATTGCGATTGACGCTTCAGCCGGCCGCTATCTGACCCGCGCAGAGCTGCGCAGCCGTAGGAGCGACCATCCCGGGGCGCTGGCAGATGCTCAAGCGGCTTATGATCTGGAACAGGGTAACCACGACGCGCGTGACAAGTTGGCCGAAGAGCTGGCCAATGCGGGCAAAGTGGATGAGGCAATCGAACTTCTGCCCGCCAATCCCGACGTAACCACTGACGACGGCTTGACCCAAATTCTGGAACGCGCGCTGGTGCTTGAAATGGGCAATCAACATGAAGATGCCATGACTCTGCTGGACACCGCGGTGGAGAAACGTGGATCATCCGCGGGACTGCGCAACGCGCGCTGCTGGTATCAGGGTTTGCGCAACATGGCGCTCGATGCTGCACTGGCCGACTGCAACAAGGCGATCGAACTGTCGTCTGACCCTGCAACGTTTCTCGACAGTCGAGCCATGGTTCATTTCCGTGCCGGGCGGCTCGTCCAGGCGCGGGCCGATTATGAAGCAGCGCTGGCCACAGCACCTGAAATGCCCAGTTCGCTGTTCATGACAGGGATTATTGCGGCAAAACTGGGCGACACCGCCAAGTCGGCAAAGTTACTTCACGCAGCACGCGCGCTGATGCCGGACATTGATCATTTTTATCAGCACTACGGCATAAAGCCTTAGACGATCAGCGTGCCGCATACTGGTATGGCGTTGGTCAAATACGCAAGGCCGCAACCGTTGGATACATTCATCCAACAATTGCGGCCTTGTGATTGGAGGCGCTTATTTCTCGATCACGACCGGCTTGGCATCGACCAGCGCCGCGCGCTCAGCAGCCTTGGTCCGAGCAACCTGTTCAACAATGGCGTGCTTGTGGCGTTTGTTAACGGTACGGATGTTTGGCATAGAAGGGTTTCCAATCGGGAATATGACGGCAGCCGCATTGGCCCGAACGGCATCAACAAAGCGCGGCGCCCCCAGATCATAGACTCCACCAAATAACAAGCGCAGATCAGCGGCAGATGAATTCCGCGGTGTTTTTCACGATTTTGAGAATTTGAAATTTGCCGACTGTTGCGCCTGTGGAGCGAGTAATCCTCAGCAACACAAGCCATGCTTCATCACATTTCCCAGCGCACGCAACCAATTGCCAACACAGCTATTTCAAGCGCCGCAGTCTTTTTAAAATTTTCTCTTGCCGTACGCATAAAATTCTACAAAAACTCGGCGGGCTATTCGTCAGATCGGTTCACAGTTAATCGGTTGAGCGTGCTAAAAAATTGAAAGTGATTGAAATCGCTATGATATCAGCGCTCAAGTCAGTAGCTTTTGCAGACACTGAGCGTTCGAGTGCCATAATGGCCTTGCTGCAAGCTGCGCTGGATGCACTCGACGAAGACAGGGAACATTTGGTGGCTGCGTGTGTTTCGCTCGCAATGGACCGATACCGTGCACGTTTGGAACAAGCCTCCACGGTTAACACAGCTCAAGTGGCTGCTGGTTAACAGGAATATTCGGCCCGTTTCCAAAACTACACGAACCAGATAATTGCGGTTACGGCAAATATTCGAGATTCAGCAGAAGCTCGCGCGTGGCCAATGGTGGCTGATACAAGTCGTCGAACGCACCAAGCACCTCGTCCATATAGACCTGCCCTTTGACCGAGAGTGTGACAAAATTCCGGCGCTTGTCATGTTTGTCGGGCTCACGGTCCACCAACTTTGCTTTTTCCAACGCCCACAACCAGCGCAAGGCGGTTGTTGCAGGCACCGGGCAAGCCAGACTGGCTGATTTCACCGAAATGCATTTGCCGTCGGCATGGGCGAGGTAAAGATCGAGCAGGATATCCCATGCGGGATCCTGGAACAGTCCAGGCACCGGGGAGTTCTTTTCAAGCTCTCGTCGAAGTTGGTAAATGTTGCGTGCGAGACGCGTCAGACCATGATCTGACTGGCGATTGCCGGTGCCATTGCTGGCAATTGGCACAAGTTCGACACCGGAATCTGGATACAGTTCACCCATGTGTCACCTTCCCCGCAACGGATGTTATTTATTCTACCTTGATTTCGATCGTTTAACCCTAGCTGCCTGTTAGCATTGTTTTCCAACATGTCATTGGATTGGAAAGCTTGCAACCGTTCGATGTGAAAATGCGATTTAACATCGTGTTGACATCGCCCGAGCTCCATAAAAAACGGCGCGTTCCTGCCGGGGAACGCGCCGCTCTTTGGACTGGCGGTGATCGGCATAAACTTCGACACGAGGCCGTCGGACTATGCTGGGGAGCGATCGCGGGTAACTGCGACCTGATTACCGCCTGAAGGTCATGACTCGTCGTCCGCGTCCGGACCGGCCATCATGCCTTCTGCAACGATCTCGGTGCGGCTGCGAATCGCAGCTTCGAGCTTGTTGCTCATTTCGGGGTTGTTGCGCAGAAAGGTCTTCGCGTTTTCACGACCCTGCCCAATGCGCGTCGAGTCATAACTGAACCAGGCGCCAGACTTTTCAACAATGCCGGCCTTGACCCCAAGATCAAGAATTTCACCGATCTTGGAAATGCCTTCGCCATACATGATATCGAATTCTACCTGCTTGAACGGTGGCGCAACCTTGTTCTTGACCACTTTCACGCGCGTGGCGTTGCCAACGATTTCATCGCGATCCTTGATCTGCCCCGTGCGGCGGATATCAAGGCGGACCGAAGCATAAAACTTGAGCGCGTTACCGCCGGTGGTGGTTTCCGG
>CAIPWG010000447.1 GCA_903868655.1 uncultured Sphingomonadales bacterium | reverse complement strand
CTGATGCACACTGCTAATTATCGAGCCAGCCTCAATCTTGTTGATGACGGCGCAGAGCTTTTTCAGGCAGCGGCATTACCCTTGATCGCTGCACTTTTGCTGGAGCTGGCAGATCAGCCGACAGATCAGGCTGGTGTTCGCATGAGCGATATGCCTGGCTTGCGTCCATACCTTGCGCCCACTGGCGTCATTGGGAACTTGGCTCAGCAAGCATTGGGTGCGAATGCCAGGGCCGTGCGAGCAATCCTTTTCGACAAAAGCAAAAAATCAAACTGGTCGCTTGGCTGGCACCAAGACCGAACGATTTGTGTGAAAGCACGTGCGGAGGTGCAGGGTTTCGGCCCGTGGTCGATTAAGGCCGGGATGCATCATGTCGCACCGAAGTTCGATGTGTTGTCCCGCATGATCACGTTGCGTGTGCACCTGGATGACGTGCCAACCGACAATGGCCCGCTCATTATCGCCCCTGGATCACACAGATTTGGCAAGATTCCGGTGGATCAGGTTGCAAGCATTGTTGCGCAATGCGGGACTGCAACGTGTCTTGCGTCGGCGGGCGACGTGTGGATGTATTCCACGCCGATCCTGCATGCGTACAGTGCATCTGTGCAACCTGCCCGGAGACGCGTCCTACAGGTCGATTTCAGCGCCGATGCACTGCCATCTCCGCTCGAGTGGTTGGGCATTTGAAGTCGCTACTGGTTTGCGCTGCTTCAGCGTTTGTGCCGCCACAGGAAATGGTGCTGCTGGGGAGGATTGAACTCCCGACCTCAGCCTTACCAAGGATGCGCTCTACCACTGAGCTACAGCAGCACACCATTTCCTGATCCGCCCGTCAAAGCGCCGTGGCGCCGGGGCAGGCGCGCCCTTTGGCGGCGGGGGGCAGCTTTGTCAAGCGGGGCTTGCGCTTGGGCACGGCATTCGTCACATCGGCAGGATGACCGATCCCGCTGCTCCGCCGCCCGCCAAAAGCAAAGCCGAACGGCAGGCGCGGCTGGCCGAACAGCTGCGCGCCAATCTGCAACGTCGCAAAGCGCAGGCGCGCGCGATCGACGCAGCAGTGCCGCCCAAAACCGACCTTCCCAAATCGTGATCCAAAGGCTAGTGCCCGGCATCCCGTTTTTTCGACAGCAGGAACACGCACCGATGCCCCGTCTGATCCTTGTGCGCCACGGCCAATCGCAGTGGAACCTGGAAAACCGTTTTACCGGCTGGTGGGATGTCGATGTTACCGAAAAGGGCGCAGCAGAGGCACTTGCCGCAGGCGCGCTGCTGAAAGAACGCGGCGTGTTGCCAACGGTCGCGTTCACTTCGGTTCAGACCCGCGCGATCAAGACGCTGCATCTGGTGCTGGAGGCTGCTGGTCGCTTGTGGATTCCCGAAACCAAGGATTGGCGGCTTAACGAGCGGCATTATGGCGGGCTGACCGGGCTCGACAAAGCTGAAACGGCGGCGCGGCATGGCGAGGATCAGGTGAAGATCTGGCGCCGCAGCTTTGACATTCCGCCCCCGCCACTGGTGCCGGGCGGTGAATTCGATCTGGCCGCCGACCCGCGCTATGCCGGGATCGCGATCCCCGACGGCGAAAGCCTGAAGGATACGATTGCCCGCGTGCTGCCGTATTACGAGGCTACGATTACGCCGGCCTTGCGCGATGGTGAAACTGTGATCGTGGCGGCGCATGGCAATTCGCTGCGCGCGCTGGTCAAACATTTGTCGGGCATTTCGGACGAGGATATCACCGGGCTGGAAATCCCGACCGGCCAGCCGATCATTTATGAGCTGGATCAGGCGCTGGTCCCGACCGAACGCTATTACTTGTCCGAACGTCAGGGATGACCGCGATGACGGCAACCGCGCCTGTGGCCATTGTCATGGGCAGCCAGTCCGACTGGGAAACCATGCAGAATGCCACCGCCGTGCTCGATCGGCTGGGTGTGGCGCATGATTGCCGGATCGTTTCAGCACACCGCACGCCCGACCGGTTGGTGGAATTCGCCAAGACTGCACATACGCAGGGTTTCCGCGTGATCATCGCGGGCGCGGGCGGCGCGGCACATTTGCCGGGCATGGTGGCGGCGATGACGCATCTGCCGGTGCTTGGCGTGCCGGTGCAATCGCGCGCGCTCAACGGGCTCGACAGCCTGTTGTCGATTGTCCAGATGCCGGGCGGCATCCCGGTGGGTACCCTCGCCATTGGCGCTGCGGGGGCAACCAATGCCGGATTGCTGGCGGCGGCGATCCTGGCCACGACCGATCCAATGCTTACCGAGCGGCTGATCGCGTTCCGCGAAGCGCAGGCCGCGTCTGTGGCCGAGCGCCCGGTTTGAAGGGAAAGGCGCATATGATCCCCCCCGGTGAGACTATCGGCATTCTGGGCGGCGGCCAATTGGGCCGGATGATCGCGCTTGCCGCCGCGCAGCTTGGCTATCGCTGCCATGTCTTCGCGCCGGAGCAGGATTCGATTGCTGCCGATGTCTGCGCCGGGTTCACACAAGGGACCTATGATGACACGGCGGCATTGGCGGCCTTTGCCAGCCAATGCGCGGTGGTGACCTATGAATTCGAAAACGTCGCGGCCGCGCCGCTGGCCGCGATGGCACCTTACGCGCCGTTGCACCCACCGGCGCGCGCGCTGGAAGTGGCGCAGGACCGGGTGAACGAGAAAAGCTTTGTCGAACATCTGGGTGGGCGACCGGCGCCCTGGGCCATGGTTGACAGTCCTGCCGATCTGGCCGCCGCGATCGCCCGCATCGGTGCGCCCGGTATTTTGAAGACACGGCGCGATGGCTATGATGGCAAAGGGCAATGGCGCATCGCCTCGGCAGAGCAGGCCGCCACGCTCGACTTGCCGCAAGTGCCGCTGATTTACGAAGGTTTTGTGACCTTTTTTGGCGAGTTTTCGGTCATTCTGGTGCGCGGTACCGATGGCGCGATTGCGTTCTGGGATTCGGCGCACAACAAACATGACAGCGGCATTCTGGCGCGTTCGACTGTGCCTGCGCCCGCTGAAATTGTGGCGCAAGTACCCGAGGCGCGCGCGCTGGCAGGCAAAGTGGCCGATGCGCTGGACTATGTCGGGGTGCTGACGCTGGAATTTTTTGCGACCGATGCGGGGCCGGTGTTCAATGAAATGGCGCCGCGCGTGCACAATTCGGGGCACTGGACAATCGAGGGCGCGCTGACCAGCCAGTTTGAAAACCACATCCGCGCGATTTGCGGGTTGCCGCTGGGCGCGACCGATCTGGCCGCCAAAGGCGTGGTCATGGACAATCTGATCGGCGATGCCGCACACGACTGGCCTGGCATCCTGTCCGATCCAGCCAATCACTTGCATCTCTATGGCAAAGCCGCTGCGCGCCCGGGGCGCAAGATGGGCCATGTCACACGGCTGGCGTTGTAACCGTCATGGGGCTTACGATCATTGTTGCGCGTGCCGACGATGGCACCATTGGGCACGAAGGTCGCCTGCCGTGGCACTTGCCCGCCGATTTGCGGCGGTTCAAGGCGCTGACCATGGGAAAACCCATGATCATGGGGCGCAAGACGTTTGAATCGCTGCCCGGCCTTCTGCCGGGGCGGCGGCATATCGTGCTGACGCGCGATGCCGGCTGGGCACGCCCCGGAGCAGACGCAGTGACGACACCGCAGGCAGCACTGGCGCTGGCTGGCGATGATGCCGCGGTGATCGGCGGGGCCGAAGTGATCGCGCTGTTCGAGCCGCTGGCGCAACGGTTTGAATTGACCGAAGTGTCCGGCGCGTTTGCCGGGGATACGATGATGCCCGCGCCGGGTTCGCAGTGGCGCGAAATTCGGCGCGAAACGTATCCTGCGGAAACAGGACGCCCCGCGCATGCTTTCGTGTCGTTGGAGCGTGTGCGCGCATGACCCGTTTTGATGCACGCCAACCGCTGCCCGATGCTTTCCGCGGCGCCATTATTGCGTTGGGCAATTTCGACGGATTTCATCTGGGCCATCAGGCGGTGGTAGGCGCGGCGGTCGAATGGGCGCGGGCCGAAGGGCGCCCGGCGATCGTCGCCACGTTTGATCCGCATCCGGTGCGACATTTTCAGCCCGATGCGCCGCCGTTCCGTCTGACCACGCTCGACCAACGCGAGGCGCTGTTTGCCGCCGCCGGGGCCGATGCGATGCTGGTGTTTGGATTTGACGCCGATCTGGCGGCGACCACGGCCGAGGCGTTTGTTGCCGATTTGCTGGTGGGTCGGCTGGGTGCAGCTGGCGTCGTGACGGGCGAAGATTTCACGTTTGGCAATGCGCGCGGCGGCAATGTGGCAGTCCTGGCGCAGCTGGGCGCCACGCTCGGCATGCGCACCCGCGCGATTGGCCCGGTGCATACCGCTGGCGAAGTGATCTCGTCGAGCCGCATCCGCGACGCGCTGATGGCGGGCGATCCTGAAACCGCCACCCGATTGATGACCCGGCCGTTCGCCATGCGGGGCATTGTGCAGCATGGTGACAAAGTCGGACGCACGATCGGATTTCCCACCGCCAATCTGGCACCGGGGCATTATTTGCGACCGCGTTACGGGATTTATGCGGTGACCGCGCTGCTGCCCGATGGGCGTCGGTTGAAAGGTGCTGCCAATCTGGGTATGCGACCGATGTTCGATCCGCCCAAGGAGTTGCTCGAACCACATTTTTTCGATTTTGCGGGCGATCTTTACGGTCAGGAAATCGAAGTTGCGTTTCATCATTTTCTACGCGGCGAATGGAAATTCGGGTCGCTTGATGACTTGATGAAACAAATCGCATTGGATTGCGAACAGGCGCGCGCGTTGTTGGACCACGTGCTTTAGACATAGCGGTGGCGGGCCGGGAAAGTCTTGCCATAGTCGGGCGCGGGTCTGCTCTGGCCTTTTGCGCGCGATCCTATAAGGCACTTGGCCTATGACTCATGAACGCGACTACCGTTCCACCGTCTTCCTGCCGAAGACGGATTTTCCCATGAAAGCCGGGCTTCCGCAGAAGGAGCCGGGGATTCTGGCGCGCTGGGCCAGCGATGATCTCTATCGTCGCTTGCGTGAGGCGCGCGCGGGCCGCGAAAAATTCATTCTTCACGATGGTCCGCCTTACGCCAATGGCGATATGCATATCGGCCATGCGCTCAACCATATCCTGAAGGATATGGTCGTGCGTACGCGCTCGCTGCGCGGGTTCGATGCGCCTTATGTGCCTGGTTGGGATTGCCACGGCTTGCCCATCGAATGGAAAGTCGAAGAAGAATACCGCAAGAAAAAGAAGAACAAAGACGAAGTTCCGCCGCGCGAATTTCGTGCCGAATGTCGCACTTATGCGCGTGGCTGGGTTGATGTGCAGCGCGAACAGCTCAAACGGCTGGGCATCAACGCCGATTGGGACAACCCCTACCTGACGATGGATTTCGCCGCAGAGGCAACCATCGTGCGCGAATTGATCCGCTTTGCCGAAACCGGCCAGCTCTATCGCGGGGCCAAGCCGGTGATGTGGAGCCCGGTCGAAAAAACCGCGCTGGCCGAGGCAGAGATTGAATACGAGGATATCACGTCGACCCAGATCGACGTTGCCTTTGAAATTGTGGAATGCCCCGATCCTGACCTGATCGGTGCGTTTGCCGTGATCTGGACCACTACGCCGTGGACGATTCCTGCCAACCAGGCGATCGCTTATGGCAAATCGATCGATTATTTCCTGATCGAAATCGACGGGCGGCGCTATCTCGTGGCCGAACCGCTGATCGAAGCATTCTGCCAGCGCGTCGGTGCCGACAGTCACACCGCGCATTTTTATATCAAGGGTGCTGCGCTCGAAGGCACCGTGGCGCGCCATCCCATGCATGCGCTGGGTGGGTTCTTTGCACGCCCCCGGCCCCTGCTGGCCGGCGATTTCGTTACCACAGAATCGGGCACCGGGCTGGTGCACATGGCCCCTGACCATGGCGAAGACGACTTTGCCTTGTGCAAGGCGCACGGCATCGAACCGGTATTCGCAGTCGAAGGCGATGGCCGCTATCGCGCCGATTGGCCGTGGCTGGCAGGCGAAGGCAGCGTAATCAACCCGAAGTTCAATGCGCCAGACGGACCGATTTGTGCGGCCTTGCGCGAAGTCGGGGCGTTGGTTGCAGCAAGCGCGGATTACCGGCATTCCTATCCGCATTCCTGGCGGTCGAAGGCCAAAGTGATTTTCCGCTGCACGCCGCAATGGTTTGTGCCGATGGACAAAAACATCCCGCCGATCCTGCCGCCCGGCGCCGATGAGTTTGACGAGATGCTGGCCCCGCGCACGCTGCGCGAACGCGCGGTCAAGGCGATAGCCGACACCCGTTTTGTGCCTGCCAAAGGGCGCAATCGCATTGGCGCGATGGTTGAAGGCCGCCCCGACTGGGTGCTGTCGCGGCAACGTGCGTGGGGCGTGCCGCTGACGCTGTTCGTGCATCGCCAGACAGGCGACGTGCTCATTGATCCTGCGGTCAATGCACGGATCGTTGCGGCTGTGGCGCAAGAAGGCGTCGATGCCTGGGAAGACGCGCGCACGGCCGAATATCTCGGTCCCGATCATGCGGTGGACGATTACGAGCGGGTCACCGACATTCTCGACGTGTGGTTCGATTCGGGTTCGACCCATGCCTTTGTGCTGGAAAGCGGGCGCTGGCCCGATCTGGTCCGCCCCGATGGCTATTGGGGCCCCTGGGCCGATTTGTACCTCGAAGGGTCGGACCAGCATCGTGGCTGGTTCCAGTCTTCGTTGCTCGAATCGTGCGCGACGCGCGGCCATGCGCCTTACAAGGCGGTGTTGACCCACGGGTTCACCATGGACGCGAAGGGCATGAAAATGTCCAAATCGCTGGGCAACACGATCAGCCCGATCGATCTGATGCGCGATTATGGCGCGGATATCCTGCGGTTGTGGGCGCTGTCGGTCGATTTCACCGAAGATCACCGCATCGGCAAGGAAATCCTGGGCGGCGTGGCCGACCAGTATCGCAAGCTGCGCAACACGTTCCGTTATCTGCTGGGGGCACTCGACGGGTTTGGTGAAGACGAACGGGTTTCGCCCGACGCGATGCCCGAGCTGGAACAATACGTGTTGGCGCTCCTCGGCAAGCTGGACGCGACACTCGCCCAAGCGGTCGAGGACTTTGATTTCAACATTTACGTCCGCAGCTTGAGCGATTTCTGCAACGAAGACCTGTCGGCGTTTTACTTCGATATCCGCAAGGACAGCCTCTATTGCGACGCGCCGGGTTCGATCACGCGGCGTGCCTGCCGCACGGTGCTCGATACGCTGTTCCATGCGCTCGTGCGCTATGCCGCGCCGGTGCTGGTGTTCACCGCCGAAGAAGTTTGGGGCAATCGCTATCCCGAAGGTGGCAGCGTGCACCTGCTCGAATGGCCCGAAGTGCCCGCGATTGCGGTTGATGAGGCGCGCTGGCACGATTTGCGGGCGCTGCGTGCGTCGGTAAACGAGGCGATTGAGCCGCTGCGGCGTGACAAAGTGGTCGGTTCGGGGCTTCAGGCCGAAGTAACGGTTGCTCAGGACGCTGCACCCGGTGTGACCGATGTGGAACTGGCCGAAGTGTTCATCACTGCGGGCGTGCAACGCGGGGATGCGCTGGGCGTCAGCCGGACGGAACACCACAAGTGCGGCCGCTGCTGGCGGCATTTGCCCGAAGTGGCAGAGGATGGCGCCCTGTGCGCGCGTTGTGATGCAGTGGTGACCGAAATCGACAGTTCCAACGCATGACCAGCGACAAGGCGCAATTTGAAGTATGGACCCGGCGGGCGTTTGGCTATGGCCTGGCGTTGCTGGTTTTTGCGCTCGATCGCGGGGTGAAGGCGTTGTTGCTCGGTCCGCTCGCGCTCGACCGGGTGACAGCGATCCCTCTGCTGCCCGTGTTCGACTTGCGCTTTACCCAGAACTTCGGTGTGTCGCTGGGGCTGTTTACCGCCACCACGCAAGACATGCGGATGATCCTGATCGGCGTAACAAGCGCGATCGCGCTCGGCGTGGCGGTCTGGCTGCTGGTCGAGCGGCGCCGTGCCGACGTGATCGGACTGGCGCTGGTGCTCGGCGGTGCGTTGGGCAACATCTATGACCGGGTGGTCAAGGGCTATGTCATCGACTATGCCGATCTGCATATCGGTGAATGGCGACCATTTCTGATTTTCAACCTTGCGGATGCAGCGATCACCATAGGCGTGCTGATACTGCTTGCCCGTTCGTTGCTTTCCGGCGAAAAGCCCGGCGAAGTTGGCGATACGCCCCCTACGGAGAATGTGTGATGCGCAAGTCTGCCCTGATTTCCCTTGCCGGTGGCGCAGTAGCGCTGTCTGGCCTTCTGGGCGGGTGCAGCTCGCATTCCTCGCTGTTCAACCGTGTGCGTCCCGACGAATTTGCAGTGACCCGGCAGGCGCCCCTGGTTGTCCCGCCCGATTTCGCGCTGGCCCCGCCGAACCCGGGCGCGCCGCGTCCGCAGGATGTCGATTCCAGCCGTCAAGCGCTTGATGTGATGTTTGGCGGTCCATCGCCGCGCAGTGCGGTCGAAACCGATGCACTGGGCAAGGCTGGCGCGTCTTCGCCGGCGATCCGCAGCGTGGTCGGCGATCCGAAGACGACAATCGTGCCCAAGGGCGCAAGCGTGCGTGACATCGTCAAGGCACCCGAAAGCAGCACTCCGGCCGCGCAGGCACACTAAGCTCGGCTAAAGCCCCGGCCCCCCGGGGCAGGTCTGCAAAATTCGAGCACGCAAGCTAGCCGTCCAAAGTGGGCGTCGATGGTGCGTGCTTGATCCGGCTGGCAAGCAGCTTGTCGATCTTGCGACCATCCATATCAATCACTTCAAAGCGCCAGCCCTGATTGGTGAAATGTTCACCCTCGTGCGGCAGGCGTTTGAGCACCGACAACGCAAAGCCGGCGACTGTGGCATAATCACGATCTTCGGGAAGATCGATATTGAGCCGGTTGGCCATGGCATCGGCGGGCAGCGCACCCGAAATCAGCAGCGACGCATCCTCGCGCTCGATCATCATCGGCGTGTCGCCATCATCGCCATGCGCGACAAAGGTGCCCGCAATTGCATCGAGCAAATCGGCGGGGGTCACGATCCCTTCGAGATGCCCATACTCGTCGTGAACCAGCGCCAGCGCGATTTCAGCCATCTGGATCTGGCGCAAGGCATCCATCGCGTCGAGCTGGTCGGGCACGATCGCCGGTTTTTTCATCAAGGCGGTCAAGGCTACGGGCTCGCCGCGCACCAGCGCCTGCAACACATCCCGCACGCGCACCACGCCGACCACTGTATCGACCGAGCCATCGGCGACCAGCAGCAAGGAATGCGGACACCCGGCGATCGCATCGCGCAACGCGCCATCTTCGGCCAGATGGTCGATCCAGTGCAATTCGGTGCGTGGTGTCATCACGTCGCGTACGGGACGTTCGGCGAGCCGCATCACGCTTGTCATCAGCGCGCGCTCGTCCTCTTCAATAACGCCCGAGCGGGTGGCTTCGGCAAAGATCATTTCGAGCTCTTCGGTGGTCACTTCGTGCCCGCCCGGGCTGCTCATGCCGACAAGCCGCAGCACCAGTGTCGAGCTTTCGTCGAGCAACCACACCAGTGGTGCGGCGACTTTGGCCATGATCGCCATCGGGCGTGCGGCCACCACCGCGATTGCATCGGCTGATCGCAACGCCAATTGTTTGGGCACCAGTTCGCCGATCACGAGGCTGAGATACGTGGTCACCGCGATGACCAGTGCAAAACCCGCCTCTGGCGCGATATGCGCGGGCACGCCGAGCGCCGCCAGCCGCTCGCCCATGGGGCCGCCCAGGCGCGATCCGGAAAAGGCCCCGGCGATGATTCCCACCAGCGTGATGCCAATTTGGGCGGTCGACAACAATTTGCCCTGATCGCTGGCCAGTTCAAGCGCGAGCGTCGCGCTGACCGATCCAGCTTCGGCGCGCATCTTCAGACGCGCCGGGCGTGCCGAGACAATCGCCAGCTCTGACATGGAAAAAACGCCGTTGAGTACGACGAGCGCGCCAATGATGACGACATCGGTCCAGGGAAAAGGTGTCACAACGTTGGGCGCTAGCAGATTTTGGCGGTTTGGCGAAGTCTTGTGCAGAGTGTCATATTGCAGCGTTCGGTTTTCGTTCAGCCTGCGGCAGGCTATTCACAACCCGGTCGCGCGACAGTCTGGAAAATCCGGCCCCGTATGGGCATTGTCGCGAGCGGTTTGTTGAAAGGGATTGGGTCATGAAGCTTCGCCGTGTTTTTGTATCTGCCTTGTGCGGGGTCTCGCTGATCGCCACTTCGGCCTGTGTGACCGACCCGAACACCGGCCACAAGAAAGTGTCGCGCACCGCGATCGGGGCAACCGCGGGGGTTGTCGGTGGCCTGGTCATCGGCGGGTTGCTGGGCGGTGGTGTGGGACGGGTTATCGGGGCCGGGATCGGCGGGGTGGCGGGCGCCTCGAT
>CAIPWG010000446.1 GCA_903868655.1 uncultured Sphingomonadales bacterium | reverse complement strand
TTTCAGCAGTGATCGCCACGATGGGCGAGGCTGTTGCCGTGGCCGGGCTTTTCGATACCGAACCGGTGACGATGATCACATCTTTGGCATCAGTGGCAGGGGCGGTGGCTTCGGCAGGTGCCTGCTGGGCAAAAGCCGGAGCTGCCACCATAGCCAGACCCAGCGCGGCCATGGCCACGCCAGCGTTGAGTGTCTTGGAATGAATCATGTTGCAAAAGATCCTTTTGGCGGTGTGGTTATCGAGCAACCATCACCGGACAGGACCAGGTCAAAACACACCGGCACGAGCTGATTTTTCGGGACAAGTCAGCGCGCGCCGTTCTGCGAAAATCCCCGGATGGCGGGGGATTGGCAGTCACGGAGCCTCTGCATCAAGTGTCCAATTGTAACAGTGGCACCGTTCGGCCGGTTTAGTAACAAAAATGCCACATACGCCAAATGCAGTAGTCCGCGCACGATGTGGTTTTCAAAAGCGCTCAATCGCTTTTGGCAACGCGCTATCCAGAACCTGGCAATAGCGCGCAATGGCTTCTCGCTCGTTGTCCGACAGATGCGGGTTCCAGCAATCGAAGATCAGCACGGCACGGCGTTCGCCGGAATTGTTCCAGGCTTCGTGTTCGATCGTGTCGTCGAAGGCAAAGGCTTTGCCAGCAATCCACTCGCGGGTTTCACCACCCACGCGAAAACCACAATCCGGTGGTATATCCAGAGCCAGATGCACGATCGCGCGGGTGTTCGTCACCCCGGTATGCGACGGAATGCGTGTGTGTGGTTTGAGCAGCGAAAAAAACGCGTTGGGCGAACGCCCTGGCAATACCGCACCAGGTATCGCGGCCAGGGCCGCCGCGGTGCGCGGGCAGCGGTCCAATACCGGCTGATTCGGCACACCATATTCCCACAAGAAGCAGGCGCCCCAATCGAGCGAGCCATCGAGCGGGCTCCAGATCGAAGCGGGCGCTCCCTCGCCCATCCGCACATAGGGCCGCAACGCCGCATCGTCATTGGCGATCAACGCGTGCAATTCTTCGCGAATCGCTTCGGCCTGTGCCTCAATTTGCCCAAACCACGGAAAATGCCTTCGGTCGAAAAATTCATCGGCAGGCAAAAACGGGTAAAACAGACCAGCGCACTGGTTGTGGTAAGTCCGCCGCCGGCCGAGCGCCGTGTCGATAAACGCCTCGATCCGACGCTGTTCTGTCGTGTCGTGCACGGCATCGTCGCGCATGATCGCCTGATCAATCCGGCTCACCACGCGGCTTTCCAATCCAGCCAGATAGGCCAGCCCGGCTGCAATCTGTTCGGCGATCTGCGGCGCAAGTTCGGGGCCCGCCTCGATCAATTGCCGCACCGCGGTCCAAGCCGCAAAAGCGCCTGCCTCATCGCCCTGCCGCTGGCACAATTGCGCCCGGCGCAACCTGGCGAGCAAATCGCGTTGATCAAGCGCCAGCGCCTGATCAAGCGCATCCGCTTCACCTGCATCGTCCTGGTTCAGCCTGCACGCGTGCGCCAGGTTGTTCCACAAAGGTGATGCTTGAGGATCGAGCGCGAGCGCTGCGCGAAACGCGGCGGCAGCGCGTTCGAAATGGCCATCGCGGATGGCATTCAGGCCCTCGCGATTAAGCTCTTGCGGGGTTGCAGGGTTGGTATTCCGGTTCACGCTCGATCGCTATTGCATTGCCTTCGGGTTTGGCAAGTGGCTTGTACCGCCATGCCGCGGCGCTTAGGGTCTGGAACATGTCTGGTGTTCCAAACTTGTTGCAAGACGCACAATATCTGGAGCATCGGCACGTCGAAGGTGCCGACCGTATCCGCTTTATTGCGTTGAACCGCGCAGATCATGCTTCTGTACCATTCATCACCGATGCTTATCTCGGGCTCCGCACCGTCGCCGGTGAATTGCCTGTCGAGAAGTGTCTGGCGCTTCCTTTTGCGGCGCGCGCGGGCCTGCTGTTCCATTCGGGCTTTTGCGGATCGACCATGGTGGTCCGCGCGCTTGACAAGGCTGGTATTGCGATGGGCCTGAGCGAGCCGATGTTGTTGAACGATGTCGTCGGATTTCGGCGCCGGGGCGCTCCGGCGGCGGCTGTGGCCCGATTGGCCGATGTCAGCCTGCGATTGCTGGCGCGGCCGTTCTCCGCACACGAAGCAGTGGTGATCAAGCCCAGCAATGTGATCAACCCGCTGGCCGCTCTGCTGCTGGCCGTTCAGCCCAGCACAAAGGCGGTGTTTCTACATGCACCGCTTGACGATTTTCTCGTGTCGGTGGCGCGCAAAGGACTGGCGTGCCGCCTGTGGGTGCGCGAATTGCTGGCCGGCTATCTTCATGAAGGCGCGGTGAAACTGGGGTTTGAACCCGACGATTATTTTCGCCAAAGCGATTTGCAAGTGGCCGCGGTGGGCTGGCTGGTGCAGCATCAGATCTTTGGCAATCTGGCTCGGCAACTGGGCCCGCAGCGGTTGGTGACCATCGATACGACGCGCTTGTTGGCAAACCCCACACAAAGCCTTGCCGCACTCGCGCGCCATTATGGGCTGGCATTCGATCAAGACGCGATTGCACAGATTGTGGCGGGCTCTGCCTTTACCCAGCATTCCAAATCGCACGCCGCTTTTTCAAGCGATCAGCGCGACCGGGAATACGCAGATGCGCGCAAGGCTCATGCCGATGAAATTGCAAAAGTCGGCGAATGGGCGCTTGCCGTCGCGCAACAGGCCAAAGTCGAAATGACCTTGCCCAACCCGCTCTGACACGGGCATCCACTGTCCCCCGGACGTTTTCGCTTTGTTTATCGCGGGAGGCAGAGCGGGTCACGTACCTACAAGCCCGTGCGGTGTATCAGGGCGATTCAAACCGCATAGCCGAACCGTTCGATCCACGGCTGAAGGATCGGCATGACCGGCGCCAAATACGCTGCATAAGGCTGCCACTGGCGCGATCCATCGTAGAGACCTTTGCGCACCTGGGTTGCGCTGGCGGTTGAAACACCGCGCCGCCGGGCGGTCTGGGCAAAGCGCCGCATGTCTTCGTGCCATTTCAGCCCGGTATAGGCACAAATATCGCGGGTGGTTTGATCGAAATCGGCTACAAGCCGATGATAGTCGACTGTCATCGCCTGCAAGGGCAATGTGTTCAATGCGGTCTCGGTCAAGCGCATCACCGCATCATAATGCCGGGCCGTGCTTTCCAGCGTGGTGAACTCCAGCGCGGCGTTTGAGAGCGCAAAATTTGTTCGGAAACAGCTCCACACCACATCGCGCGGATCGCGCCGCATCACCAGGATTCTGGCATCTGGGAACAATCGCGAAATCAATGGCAACCGAAGTGATTTCAACGGGTCCATGTCGACAAACGTGCGCCCCGCAACCGCTTCACCGGCATCAGCGACTTTGTCCCAATAGTTTTCACGGAACGGCGCCAACTGCGTCTGATCAGCACGATCAAACCGCGCCAAGCCATCGGCATCAACCAGAAAGTCGAGATCGGCGGCGCGCAGCGTCGGGCGTTCTTCAAGGCCGCAAACATCGGGCAGCGAGGTCAAGACATTGAGCAAGAGTGTCTGACCCGAACGGGGATAGCCCAGCACAAAAACATGTCTTGCCGCCGCATTCGCAGGCTGTGTGGCCTGCCCATTCCAATGCTTTGGGTTGAACTGCTTTACCCCTTCCTCCGTCGCTTCGATGAACGCACGGTGGGTTTGCCGGCCTTGCGCGCGTTCGGCATGCACTTGGCCAAATTCGTATTTGCCTTGAGCATAGGCCCGATAAGCGGAATCCACTTCGCCGAGCCTTGAATAGGCATCGCCAAGCACGGCGCAGGCCACCGCGCGCTGTTCGCTCGGCAGAGCGGTCTGGGCCAAGCGCGCGGCCAAAAGGTCGCGCGCCACGGCCGCCTGCCCCGTTTCCAGATTGGCCAGGGCAGCCGCAGTCGCCGCGGTCAAATTCTCGGGGTCGATGACGAGGGCGCGATGCGCATAGTCCGTGGCTTTGTCCAGATCGCCATTGCGCGCAGCAACCGTGGCCAGCCCAGCCAAAGCTCCCGGATGGCCCGGTTGCAGCGCCAGCGCCTGATCATAGCAATGCTGAGCAGACGGCACAGCGCCGCTGAGCAGCATGATGTCGCCGCGTTCAAGCCACGCATCGGCAAAGCCGGGATCAATCGCCAGCGCAGCGTCGGCGTGTTCAATCGCGTCGCGAAGCAACCCGGCCTGTCGCAACAAAGTTGCGGTCGTTGTCAGGGTGTTGGTATCACGCGGTGCAAGACGCCGCGCCTGCGCCAGCACATCCAACCCCGCCTTTGTTTTGCCCTGCATGGCCAGATGCCATGCAACGATATTGTACGGCATCGGATCGATGGAGCCGCGTTCAATCAACTGGGCGGCCTGTGCGGCCATCTGAGCAAAATCGTCAGTCATGCCTGCAAGAAGCCGGTATCGCGGGTTTTGGCAAGCCAGCCAAGCAAAAGGGCAGGCGCACCGGGTGGTGCGCCTGCCCCTTAGGCCCGATAAACCGAAGTTATCAGAACTTCAGTTTGCCGGTCAGTGCGAAACGACGACCCAGTGCATCGTACGTCGACGGATACGTGTTTCCGCTGTTGTACGACGTCGAACCAATCGTGCTGCCCACGATCGGAGGCGCCTTGTTGAACATGTTCTGGACCGTGCCGACGAACGTCAGGTTCGGCGTGGCCACAAAGCGCAAGCTCAGGTCAAAGTAGTTGAACGAAGGAATGTGGCCGAAGTTCACCGTCTGACCGCTCAGCGAACCAACACCCGACGGCAGAACGCCAGAGTATGCTGGGCCGTTGTTCGCTACGTCGAGCGGCTCCTGGTTGATTGCACTCAGGTGACGCCACAGCAGCGACAGATCGAACTTGCTGTAATGGACACTGTTGCGCACCGACC
>CAIPWG010000445.1 GCA_903868655.1 uncultured Sphingomonadales bacterium | reverse complement strand
TCGGTGCCTCCTTTTATGCCGAGATGGTTATCATCACGCCTTCGCGGATTACGGAGTATTTCGGTCTACGATCTGCATGGGGGACTGTTAACTAAAGTGCTAGTTTTGCCAGGCAGCGGCTTGGCACTGCGTGCCGAGTGGCCTGGTTGTCCGGGATCAGAACGCGGGATCGTAACCGGGTGGCAGGTTATTCTCGCCATCATCATGCCCGGGCACATGGATGCCGCATTCGGTTTTGTCCCAGCCCTTCCAGCGTCCAGACCGTGGGTCTTCGCCCTTGGCAACTTTGCTGGTGCATGGCGCACAGCCAATCGAGGGATAGCCACGCGCCACCAGTGGATGCCGGGGCAGGCCATGGCTATCGAACCACGCTTCGATCGTCTCGGCGCTCCAATTCGCCAAAGGGTTGATTTTCAAACGCCCTTCGTGATCGGTTTTGTCGATCTCAAAGCGCGGCAACCCGGCCCGCGTGTTCGACTGAAACCCCTTGCGCCCGGTTATAGTGGCATCAAAGTCGGTCATGGCGCGCGCCAGGGGCACCACTTTGCGAATGTCGCAGCAGCCATCGGGGTCCCACGACCAGCGCAGACCTTTATCGTCTTTTTTGGCCAGCATGGCGGGATCGGGCGTCAGCACACGCAGCCCGGTCAGCCCGAGCATGGCCACCAGCGCATCGCGATAGGCCAGTGTTTCTGGAAAATGTTTCTGCGTATCAAGAAACAGCACCGGCAGCGCCGGATCAATCTCCGCCACCAGATGCAACAGTACCGCGCTTTCGGCGCCAAAGCTGGAAACCACCGCCAGATCACCCGCCAACCCGTCGCGGATCACTGCGCGCAGCATGTCGCGGGTGTCGCTGCCCCGAAACAGATTGTTCAACCGGATTGCGTCGGCTTCGCTGAAGCGCGGACGGGTTTCGATCCGGTCAACCCGCCGATCCGCTTCGGGACGGCGGGTGTCAGCCATGCCGCAGCGCCCAGATTGGCGTGCGGCCATCGGGGGTGCGCTGATAGACTTCGGGCCAGGTGGCAATCGCGGCATCGACCGCTGCGCGCGTGATCGGTTGGTCTGGCGCAAAGGCGTCAAACCCGACACGATGATAATGGCTGATCTGATCGACCAACACATCACCCACAGCTCGCAGTTCGCCGCGATAGCCATGTTCGCGCAAAATCGCCGCCGCCGAATAGCCACGCCCATCGTTGAAGCCAGGAAAAGCGACCTCGATCAACTCCAACTGGTCAAGCAAGGGCAACAGCGCGCGCGCATCATCACCGGGCGACAGGCGTACGGCGGCCGCATTGCTGGTTTCAGCCAGATCGGCAAAGGCCACGACTGGTGCAGCGCTGGCCACATCATCGCGCAGCCGGATCAGGGTTTCAGCCATAGATTGCATCCTTGAACGGGGCGGTGCCGATACGACGGAAAGTGTCGAGAAAGCGTTCGTCGCCGGTGCGTTGGGTCAGATAGACTTGCGTTGCGGTTTCGATGGCATCGACCAGCCCGTCTTCGGTGAAACCGGGGCCGATGATCGTGGCAAGTGACGTGTCCGCACCTTCGGAGCCGCCCAGCAGCAGCTGATAGTTTTCCAGCCCCTTGCGATCGACACCCAGAACGCCGATATGCCCGGCGTGGTGATGGCCACAGGCATTGATACAGCCCGAAATTTTCAGCTTCAGTTCGCCCAGTTCGCGCTGGCGCCCGATATCGGCAAAACGCTGCGAAATCTTCTGCGCCAACGGGATCGACCGCGCATTGGCAAGCGAGCAATAATCGAGACCGGGGCAGGCGATGATATCGCTGATCAGGTCGAGATTGGCCGTGGCCAGACCGGCCGCATCAAGCCGCTGCCAGATCGCGTAAAGATCTGCTTTTTTGACATGCGGCAGCACGATGTTTTGCGCATGGGTCACGCGCAATTCGTCAAAGCTGTAGGCACTGGCCAGATCGGCCATCAGCCGGATCTGATCGGCGCTGGCATCGCCGGGAATACCGCCCGTGGGCTTCAGGCTGATCGTGACAATGCCGTAGCCCGGCGCCTTGTGCACATGCACATTCTGGCTGACCCACACCGCAAAATCTGGATCGGTGAGATCGATCGTATCGGGTGCACTGGCATCGAACGCGGGATCGGCAAATTGCGCCTTGATGCGTTCAAGTTCTGCCGCCGGGGGTTCCAATCCAAGCGTCAGGATATGCGCAAATTCGGCTTCGACCTGGCGCCGATATTCGTCGGCGCCGATTTCGTGGACGAGGATCTTGATCCGCGCCTTGTACTTGTTG
>CAIPWG010000444.1 GCA_903868655.1 uncultured Sphingomonadales bacterium | reverse complement strand
CGCAGCGCTCGAACTGACATAGGCTCCGGTGAACACCTTGCCCGCGTTCGGGCCATTGGCGTAGATCAACGAGTCGCCAGCCGGCACGGCACCAGCAGTCGCGCCGGCGCCATAGAACTGCACATCGAAATTGCCGCTCATGCGCGCAACCCGCGCATTGTCGTCAATGGTCAGGCCACCACCGAAATCATAGTGGGTCTGCAGCTGCAGCATCTTTTCCTTGGTCTTGATGCCATCCATCGGCTGACGCGCGATGTTGCCATTGACGTCGGAAAACAGAACACTTGAGTTCAACGCCGAATAGCCCGGTGCGGTATTGCGCGCATCGCACACCGGCGAAGGGCCGAACCCGGAAACTTTCGTGCCGCTGACATTGGCTGAACTCAGGCAACCGTTGTAGCTGGGCTCTTGCGTATCGGCAGCCTTGAACAGCAAACGGACATAGCCCTTCCCGTCTGCGAGTTCCTTGGTGATGTTGCCCTTGATGGCGTAGGAATTGCTGACATTGTAGTCGGCATGTTCGATGCCGTGGCCTACGTCATAATAGCCACCGATGTTGTAATAGGTGGAATCGTTGACGCTGCCACCAAAACGGAAATTGGCTTTGGTCCAATCGTAGTTGGCACCCTTTTCCAGCTCAACAAACCCGCCTTCGTTGCGACCGGTGAAGCTGATGTGGTTGAGCACGGCACCGATGGCTTGCGACGCCAGCGTTGCTGCGGTGCCGCCACGGATGGCTTCGACGCGTTCGTCGGTGACCATCGGGTGTGTCCAGTAATCGTTGTTGCCAAACTGGATGTCACCAAACAAGACGACCGGCAGGCCGTCTTCCTGAATTTGCACAAACGGCGAACCACCGGTCGGAGTGCGCAAGCCGCGAACACCGATATTCGAGTTGCCGCCATCACCCTGCGTACCGGCAACCTGAATGCCCGGGATCAGGCGATAGAGCTCGGCGGTCGACGAGGCGTTGAAATTCTGGATGTCGGACGTCGTCAGCGAGCTGATCGAGGTCGACGTATCAAGCTTGGTGCGCGAACCGGTCGATGCGGTCACAACGATAGCGCCAAGCGTATCGTCGGATGCAGCGGTTGTTGCCGCAGCAGGCGCCTGGTCGGCAGCAAATGCCGGCAGGGAAACAAAAGCAACGGCGATGGCCGCGGCCGAGACACAGGTATGCAGAGCTGGGCGCTTCATCAGGAACTCCCCCATGGACACGTCCCCCCCTCGTTGGCGGGGATCGGATGAAACCCCTTAAGTCCTGATACAATCGTTTGCAACTCAAAATGCAAAGGATTGCAGGCGCTGCTCTCATGGGCCAAATCTGTGGCGGATCGGCACCACCGGTAAAGACAGCGAATGAACGTCTGCAAATCTTGCTTTCCGCAATCGCACGGGCCAGACAGTCGAGCATGACCGACAAAGCCGCTTCAGAGATACATTTGCCCCAGGCGTTCGAACCCGAGGCGAGTGCGCCGCGCCCAAGGATCCGCAATATCACGGAGCTGGCTCGGTTGGCCGGGGTGTCGCCCGGAACGGTGTCGCGTGCCCTGGCGGGCAAGTCTCTGGTCAATCCGCAGACCCGCGATCGTATCCAGGCCCTGGCGCGCGAGCATGGGTTTCGGCTGAACCAGATGGCCAGCCGGCTGCGCACCCAACGCACCGGGGTGATCGGGGTCGTGTTTCCGCTCGGTCATGAAAGCCGCCAGCATATCTCGGATCCTTTTTTCATGACATTGTTCGGCTATCTGGCCGATGAACTGACCGAAAGCGGGCATGATATCATGCTGTCGCGCGTCATCCCGGGCGATACCGAATGGCTCGATCGCATCGTCGATTCGGGCATGCTCGATGG
>CAIPWG010000443.1 GCA_903868655.1 uncultured Sphingomonadales bacterium | reverse complement strand
GCCGGTGGCGCTGTCGGGCTCCGACCCGGCCTTCTACTACGGCGGGCTGTCGACCATCGAGCACCAGCGTGTTGTGGGCATCGGACACGCTGGCCACTTTGAAAGTCACGGTCTTCATCGGGATGAACGCGCTGGAGATTGTTCCGGTCATGCCCGCATAGGTCACCACTTCGCGTGTTGAGGATGACGTGACCGTAACCGATCCGTTGATCTGTGCCGGGCTGGCGTTGGCCATGGCATTCCAACCGAAGGTTACCCCCAATAAGCTATCCAGATTGCCGAGCGAAACCGTCTCAACCATGAATCACCCTGTTCTTGCATCAGCCCGCAATCATGAGACGGAATATACGCCTGCGGGACAAGCCGGGTTGGATCGACTTCGGAGCAAAGCTCACGCAAAACGCCGCCCGGGTGGGGGCGGCGTTGCGGCAAATCAGGCGATTGGATGGGTCTGCGATCAGGCCGCGACTGGTGCGGCCGCGCGCACACTGGCGTCGACATGGTCGGCAAACTGGCCGAAATTGTCGATAAATTTGCGCACCAGATCCTGCGCGGTGCGATCATAAGCCTGCGCATCGGCCCAGGCCCCGCGCGGATTGAGCAGCCGGGTTTCAACGCCAGGCACCGCGATCGGAACTTCGAACCCGAAATTGGGGTCGATGCTGAATTGCGCGTCATTCAGGCTGCCATCGAGCGCGGCATTGAGCAGCGCGCGAGTGGCCTTGATCGGCATGCGCTTGATCCCGGGTTCGGTAGCTTTGCCGCCCGACCAGCCGGTGTTTACCAGCCAGCATTTTACGCCGCCTTTATTGATCCGTTCTTTCAGCAGATTGCCATAGATCGAAGGATGGCGCGGCATGAACGGGGCGCCAAAACAGGTGGAGAAAGTCGCTTCGGGCTCGGTCACGCCGATTTCGGTGCCTGCGACCCGCGCGGTATAGCCGGACAGGAAGTGATACATGGCCTGTTCTGGGGTCAGCCGCGCGATCGGGGGCAGCACGCCGTAGGCATCGGCGGTGAGAAAGATGATATTCTTTGGCACCGGGCCAAGATTGTCGGCACTGGCATTGGGAATGAAATCGATCGGATAGGACCCGCGGCTGTTTTCCGCGAGGCTGCTGTCGTCAAAGTCGATTTCACGCGTAATCGGATCAATCACCACGTTTTCCAGCACAGTGCCGAACCGCTTGGTCGTTGCATAAATTTCGGGTTCGGCCTCTGCCGACAGCCGGATCATCTTGGCGTAGCAACCGCCTTCAAAATTGAACACGGCGGTGTCTGACCAGCCGTGTTCATCATCGCCGATCAGCGTGCGGCTGGCGTCGGCCGAAAGCGTGGTCTTGCCCGTGCCCGACAGACCGAAGAACACCGCCGTATCCCCTTCGGGGCCGATATTGGCCGAACAATGCATCGGCATCACACCGCGTATGGGCAGCAAATAGTTGAGAATGCCGAACACCGATTTCTTCATTTCGCCGGCATAAGCCGTGCCGCCGATCAGGATCAGCTTCTCGGTGAAATTAACCGCTACCACGGTCTCTGTCCGGCAACCGTGGCGTTCCGGATCGGCGCGGAAACTCGGCAGGTCGATGATCGTGTATTCGGGTTCAAAGCTGGCCAGTTGGTCATCGGTCGGACGCACAAGCAGGGTGCGAATAAACAGATTGTGCCACGCCAGCTCGTTAATCACGCGCACATTGACGCGATATTCAGGCTGGCTGCCACCAAACAGATCAGCCACGTAAAGTTGATCACGCTGCCCCAGCGCCGCGATGAAATCAGCCTTGAGCGCGGCGAAGTGTGCAGGGGTCATTGCCACATTGGTCTTGCCCCACCACACCGTGTCTTCGGTTTCGGCGTCGCGCACAATGAACTTGTCTTTGGCCGAACGACCGGTGTGCTTGCCTGTCGCAACCACAAACGGACCATCTTTCGCCAGCAGGCCTTCGCCATTGCGCACTGCGTGCTCAACCAGCGCAGCGGTGCCAAGATTGGCATGGAGCGTGGCGGGCTCCGGAAATCCTTGCGCGTCGAGCGATACATTGAGGCTGTTGACGGACACTCGGCAATCCTTCCGAAGGGCTGCCCGGGCTGGGCTGCGCGCTGCTGGCTCAAATCTCGAATACGAATGCATAGACTCGCAAAGCGCGCATACTCATAGAAAATTGCCGCGTCAAACGGGCTTGGCGCAAACACGTTTTTCGCGCGATCGATTGCAAATCGTGCAACTCATGGCTCTGGACCGTGGTTGCCAGTCCCGTGATTTGGGGGTAGCTCTTGGCAAGGATGCGCGAATGAACCGATCATGACGGCCAACCCTGATTCCAACGATCCCGGAGCCGCGGTTTCGGAGTCTCCCCGGCAAGTGATCGCGCTGGTCGATGATGATCGCAATATCCTGACCACCGTGTCGATTGCGTTGCAGTCCGAGGGGTTTGCTACAAGGGTCTATTACGATGGTGCGGCGGCTTTGCCCGCGCTGCTTGACAATCCGCCCGATCTGGTCGTGTGCGACATCAAGATGCCGCGTATGGATGGCTTTGATCTGTTGAGCAAGTTGCGTGAAAGCAGCGACTTGCCGGTGATTTTCCTGACGAGCAAGGATGACGAGGCGGACGAGGCGACCGGCCTTGCGATGGGCGCCGACGATTATATCGCCAAGCCCTTCAGCCAGCGCTTGCTGATTGCCAGGATTCGCGCGATTTTGCGGCGCGGTGAGCTTGCGCGGCGCGCAGCGACGCGGCCACCCGATGCGGCTGACGAACCTTTGCCCGATTTGATCCGACGCGGACGGCTGGTGATGGATCCAGCTCGGCATCAGGTCGAATGGACCGGGCTGGCGGTGTCGTTGACCGTAACCGAATTCCTGATTCTGGAGGCGCTGGCGCTGCGTCCCGGGGTGGTGCGATCGCGCAGCAGCCTGATGGATGCGGCCTATCAGGACGACGTGTTCGTCGATGACCGGACGATCGACAGCCATATCAAACGGCTGCGGCGAAAGTTCCGGCTGGTCGATCCGCATTTTGCAGCGATCGAAACGCTTTATGGCGCAGGCTACAGCTTTGCCGACCCCTGAGCGGTCTCGCGATCCGGGCAGCGCGGGACGTTTGCGGCCAACCCGGCGGCGGCTGTGGCGTACGCGCGGGGTGCCGCTGACCACGCGCATTCTGGCGGTCAATGTCATCGCATTGGCATTGCTGGCGGGGGGCTTTTTCTATCTCGATTCCTATCGCACGCAGCTGATCAACGAACGTTTTCGCCTGGCGCGGGCCGAGGCCGAAATCGCAGCCACGGCGCTGGCCAGCGCCGGGTCTGCTGAACGACGGCAGTTCATGGTCGACATCGGCACAGCGCAACACTTGCAATTGCGCCTGTTCGGTGTCGATGGCGCGGTCGTGGAAGACAGCTTTCACCTGGCTCCGCCGTCGTTTGCATTTGTCGATCCGGCTGGCGAATCGTGGTTCCAGTCTGCGGCGCGCGCACTCGATCGCGGCGTCGACGCCATCGTTGGCGCGCCTGCGGTAGAAAGCTATCGCGAACCGGCGGTATCGCGCGCGGGTGTGTGGCCCGAAGTCGGTCGTGCCCGCATGTCGGGGCGTACTGAAGTGTTTTTGCGCTATGCCCCCGATCGCACCCCGGTGATTACCGCCGCGACCCCGGTTGGCAACCGCGGTGAAATGCTGTTGGCGATGCGCAATGCACTCGACGTGACGCAGGCGGTGCGTGATGCGCGCCAAACCCTGGTGATCATCATCGGGCTGGCGCTGTTTTTGTCTGTGCAATTGTCGCTG
>CAIPWG010000442.1 GCA_903868655.1 uncultured Sphingomonadales bacterium | reverse complement strand
TTGCTGTCGACACCGGCAATCCCAGGCCGCGCTGACGAGCGGTCTGTGCTGCTTGATATTACGGCATCAAACACCTGCGCAATCGCCGCGTTACCGGCATGCAGACGATAGAGATTGCACATACGGGCCCAAACCTTCCCCACACGATCACGCCGTGGCGAAGTGTCGGTTATCGGTGCGAACGCAAATCAGCGCAATGCGCGGATGCGCAAAGAATGATCGCGGCGTCGGCACCCCCCGATGCCGACGCCGCGATCCTCAACAGCTGCTTTTGGCGCGCCCCACGGGTGTTATGCCCCGCGCGGCCACGGCTGCTGTTGAGTAACGCAATGGATGTTGCCGCCGCCCAGCAGAATTTCGCGGGATGGCAGCATGACGATCGCATGCGCAGGAAACAAACGAGTCAGGATTGCCTCGGCCACGCAATCGGTCGGCACTCCGAATGCGGGCGCGATCACGGCATCGTTGACGATCAGGAAATTGACATAGCTGGCGGCCAACCGATCACCGGCCGACGATGAGAGCCGGGGATTGGTGCGATCCAGTCCGCTGGCCTCCTCTTCCGTGAGGAACATCGGTGTCGGCATCGGGATGCGCTCAACACGCAAGTGACGACCGGCCGCGTCACGCGCCGCCAGCAGCCGTGCCTCTGCCTCGCGCGACACAGCATAATGCGGATCGGCAGGATCATCGCACCACGCCAGCAGCACCACGCCCGGTGCTACAAAACAGGCCAGATTGTCGACATGGCCCCCGGTAATGTCATCCGGCACCCCGTCGGCCAGCCAGATGACATGCTCTGCGCCGAGATAATCGCACAGCGCGGTCTCGACGTCCGCACGGGTCATATCCGGATTGCGGTTGCGGTTGATCAGGCAAGCCTCGGTCGTCAGGATCGTGCCCTGACCATCGACATGGATGGCGCCGCCTTCGGTCACCAGCGGTGCGCGAAACCGTCGCGCGCGTTCCAGATCGCACATCTTGGCGGCCACGGCATCATCGGCATCCCAAGGGAAATAGAGTCCGTCGCTTAACCCGCCCCAGCCGTTGAATTGCCAATCCACCCCGCCCAGGCAACCCTGCTCGTCGATCAGAAACGTAGTGCCGGTATCGCGCAACCACGCATCATTGGTGGTCATTTCAACCACGCGCACCGCCGGATCGAGATGCCGCACCGCATTGCCCCACTGGCTCGCCGACACCAGCATCGTCACCGGTTCGTAGCGTGCGATCGCATTGGCCAGCCGCGCAAAGGCCGCCTGGGCAGGCTTTGCGCCCAGGCGCCAGGTATCGGGCCGTTCCGGCCAAGCCATCCAGCAGCCGGCGTGGGGTTCCCATTCGGCGGGCATGCGAAACCCGGCCGCACGCGGAGTTATGCCCGCTGCGACGATCGTGCCGGTGGCCGCGGTCATGCCCCCACCGCGTGACGGTGTGCGCCATCGAGCGTCATCAACGCGCCGTACAATTCGGGCCGGCGATCACGGAACGTGCCCCAGAACGCGCGGTGCCGAGCTATCGCATCGAGATCAAATGTCGCGGTCAACACGCCCGGCTCGCTGCGCCCGGCATCGCACAGCTTGTCGCCCGTCTGGTCGGCGATGAACGAGTGCCCGAAAAAGGTCATTGCAGTGCCCTCGCGCCCGGCCTCGGTCCCGATGCGGTTCGACGCGACCAGCGGCATGACATTGGCGCCAGCCTGCCCCTGCATCGTGCGTTGCCAGTGCCCCGAACAATCGAGTTCGTGCAGGCTCGGTTCAGTCCCGATGGCGGTGGGGAACAGCAGCACGTCTGCCCCCATCAGCGCCATCGCGCGGTGAGTCTCGGGAAACCACTGATCCCAGCAGATGCCCACGCCGATGGCAGCATACGCGGTACGCCATACGCGAAAACCGGTGTCGCCCGGCGAAAAATAGAACTTTTCCGAATAGCCCAGTGAATCCGGGATATGCGATTTGCGGTACGTGCCCAACAGTGCGCCGTCGGCATCGACAACCGCCACGGTGTTGAAAAAATTCTGCCCGGCGCGTTCGAATACCGAAATCGGCAGGACCACGCCCAGTTCGCGCGCCAGTGCCTGAAAGTGGCGCACCGCGGGATTTTCAGTGATCGGCCTGGCCAGATCGAGAAATTCGCCCAGCCGGTCCTGACAGAAATAGGGCGTTTCAAACAGTTCGGGCAGCAGGATGATCTGCGCGCCCTGTGCGGCGGCCTTGCGCACCAGCACCTCGGCCTGCGCGATATTGGCAGCATGGTCCCAGGTACAGGCCATTTGCGTCGCGGCGAGTGTTACCATGCGCATGACATCATCCTCCCCCCAATCGCCGCCGCATCAACAGCGTATAGACCGCACTCGCAACCAGCGGCCCGACCAGCCACGACACGTCTGTGCCGCCGAACCACTGCGCGATCGGCCCGGTCCACACTTTGCTGAAAATCGCCAGCAGCGCGGC
>CAIPWG010000441.1 GCA_903868655.1 uncultured Sphingomonadales bacterium | reverse complement strand
TCCAGTTACAAAGACTATTTAGGTGAGGATAGGCCACGCGTTGCCGGTCCGGGCGCGATTCGCCGATCGGCACCACGACCAGGCGCCGATTTACTTTCTGTCGCCAGTTCATGCGCGCAGTGTTTTCCTGCCCGACATAACAGCCCTTGGTGAAACTGACTCCGTTCAAATCGGCCGCATTGGTTTCCAGCCATAGCGTTGCATCGCTGCCCAATTCAGCCTGGCCCTCGGTCACCCCCAAGACCAGTCGGTGCGCCAGCCAGGCTGCCCCCACATCGGAGTCGGTATCGCTGATTGGTGCGATCCAGCGCCAACCGAGTGCTGCAAGACGCGGATCAGGCTGTGCCGGCGCCGGTGCGTTTGCGACCTGCCAGAACACGCCAAGCGAAGAATCGAGCGCAATCGCGATGCGGCGGCGCAGGCGATAGATCGACAGGCGCCGCGCCAGCGCCTCGGCGCATGCGGCCTCGCAATCGATCAGCAGCGAATCGCCGTCGCGCCAGACCAGAAAATCGAACAGCGCCTTGCCCTGCGCGGTCAGCAATCCGGCCCAGACCGGCAGAGTTCCGGTGACATCCTGGGTGACGAGCCCCTGGACAAAGGCCGCCACATCTTCACCTGGGTCCAACGGAGAAAGGCGCAGCACGGCGCGGGAAAACAGGCGAGGAGCGTGATCGGTAACAGGCATGGGTGACAGATAGGGTGTCAGATGCTTATGGGAAGAGCCATGACACAAACTCTGACGATCCACCGCCCCGATGACTGGCATGTGCATTTGCGCGACGGCGCCCTGCTGCAAGGTGTGGCGCACCATACCGCGCGGCAATTTGCGCGCGCGATCGTCATGCCCAATCTCAATCCGCCCATGACCGATTGCGAAGGAGTTGCGGCCTATCGCACGCGAATCATGGCGGCCTTGGGTGAAGCGGCAGATTTCACCCCGTTGATGACGCTCTATCTGACCGATGCGACCGACCCCGATGAAGTGGCAAGGGGCCATGCCGCCGGGGTGTTTGTGGCGGCCAAGCTGTACCCCGCGCATGCTACCACCGGGTCTGCGCATGGAGTGACCGATATCAGGCGGATCTATCCCGTGCTCGAACGCATGGCCGCCATCGGTATGCCCTTGCTGATCCATGGCGAAGTGACCGATGCCCATGTCGACATCTTCGATCGGGAAGCTGTGTTTATTGAGCGCACGCTGACCCGGTTGATTGCCGACATCTCCGATCTGCGCGTGGTGTTCGAACATATTACGACTGCCGAAGCAGCCGACTTCGTAGCGGGGGCCGGGCCCAATGTGGCCGCGACGATCACGCCGCAGCACTTGCATCTCAACCGCAATGCCATGTTGGTTGGCGGTATCCGTCCACATGCCTATTGCCTGCCCGTGGCCAAGCGCGAACACCATCGGCTGGCTTTGCGCAAACTGGCGACATCGGGCTTTGCCCGGGTGTTCCTGGGCACTGACACCGCGCCCCATGCTCAGCATCTGAAAGAAGCGGCGTGCGGCTGTGCGGGTATTTTCAACGCGCCATTCGCGCTCGAATCGTACGCCACTGTGTTTGACGAAGAAGGCGCGCTCGATAAGTTCGAGGCCTTTGCATCACTCAACGGCCCGGCGTTCTATCGCTTGCCGGTGAACCCGCAAACCGTGACGCTGGTGCGCGAGCCGGTGACCGTGCCCGACAGCTATGACTGCAACGGCACCACGATCGTGCCGTTCCATGCCGGCGAAACGCTCAACTGGAAATGGCTGGGGTAACGGCGCGGGTGCGCTGCCAGATATCCCATACAAACAGCCCCACTGCGATCCAGATCAGCACGAAACAGGCCAGCCGCAAACGATCGAGCGTTTCCCCCAGCACCAGTCCGATCAGAAACACAATCGTCGGCGCTGCGAATTGCAGGAACCCCAGCGTCGACAAAGTCAGGTTGCGTGCGGCCACCGCAAACAGGATCAGCGGCACCGCGGTGATCAGACCCGATGCCACCAGCAACACTGGTGTCAGACCGCCCACGCCCATGCTTGAACCCTCGGGCGCCTGTGTCGCGACATAGGCCCAGACGGCTGCAAGGGGGTAGAGCACCATTGTTTCGATAGTCAGCCCGGTGATCGCTTTCACCGGGGTCAGTTTGCGCATCAGGGCATAAAGCGAAAAGCTTCCCGCCAGTGCCAGCGCAGTGCCGAGCATGCCCAGTGCGCCGCCCAGCAGCAGCATGATCCCGGCCGCAGCGATCCCGACCGCTGCCCATTGCCGCCGCCCCAGCCGCTCGCCCAGAAACACCGTGCCCAAAGCAACATTGACCAGCGGATTGATGTAATAGCCCAGGCTGGTCGCCAGGACGTGGCCGTGCACGACAGCCGCGACATAGAGCGTCCAGTTGGTGCCCACCAGCAAGGCGCTGACCACCAGCCGCAGCACCAGACGCGGCTGGCGCAAAGTCTGGATCAGATCGCCCCAACCTGAACTGATGGTCACGAACAACAGGCAGACCGGCAGCGTGAACACCACCCGCCACGCCACCACTTCCAACGGCGGTACGCTGTGCAACAGATGGAACAGGATCGGCATGAAACCCCAGATCACATAAGCCGACAGCCCGGAGACAAGGCCTCTGCGCGTGTGATGCATTGGGTTTTGGGTCATGCGCGGTGCCATGGCAGGCTGAATGGAACGCTGGCAAGCACCGCCGATCGAATTAATGCGTTCGAAAATCGGTTTCTGACAGATCCATTCCTCATTCGTTCAGGTTGGAGGCCATAAATATGAACCATCGAACGATCCCACAGGGCGCCGTTCGACAAGACAGGATGAAGTGTCATGATGACTTTATCGAAATCGCTGATTGCGCGGGTTGCTTTGGGAATGGTTGCGCTGGCCGGGATGGCCGCTGCTGTTCCCGCCTCGGCACATCCCTATGACGGCCGCGCGGGCTGGGGTCATGAACACGGCGCGTACGAACGTTATCGCGACCAGCGCGACTGGCGTTGGCAGCGCCACCATGCGCGCGTAGTGGAATGGCACCGCGGCTATGGCCGCTGGTAACCGCGCCTGCCCATGCCATGCGCTTGGTGTTTATCCGTATTTAACCCGTTCCAGGTGACAAGGGCCGCATGATCAAGCGCCGTGCTCTGTTCGTGATGGTATTGATGCTCGGCGGTTGCGGAGCAGAACCGCCGGCGGCCAAGGATCCAGCCGCCGATCCGGTGATGAGCGCGGCATTGCAAGCGCCGCTGCTGGTCGATCCCGATTTGTCGCAACACAATGCGCGCAACCTGGTGATTGCACCCCCCGCACCGCTGACCGCCCCGCAACCCGTCCCGAGCCAAGCATCGCCTGCGCCATAAGGGGCTGGTTGGGTTTGTGGAGGCTGTAATTCCGCGACTACCGCTCGGTTTTATCGTGAGGCTTGGCCTGGGGGCAATGTCTGCACTGGGTTGCCGTGTGTTCAAACCTCGCGCAGCCCCACGCCGATCCCGGCCCTTGGTTGGTCGAGCTCGGCCGAGGCGACCGGGTACGCGCACGAATCGGCGGTATAATAGGCCGAAGGGCGATGGTTGCCCGACAGGCCTATACCGCCCAGCGGGGCGCCGGCGGAATGTGCAAAGGTTGGCCGGTTCCAATTGATCACGCCGGCGCGCACTTGGGACCAGAACTGGTTGTATTCCTGCGGCGAACCGCCGACCAGCGCGGCGCACAGACCAAACCGGGTGGCATTGGCTTCGGCGATCGCCGCCTCAAAATCATCGACCACGACCACTTGCAGAAGCGGGCCAAACAGTTCGACATCGGGGCGTTCCTTCATCCGGGTCACATCGATGATCGCGGGCGACAGGAACGGATGCGCATCGTCCAATCGGACCAGATGCTTGATTGCACGTCCGCCATTGGACAGCAGATAGAGAAAGCTTTGGGTCAGGCCATCGGCGGCGCGGTTGTCGATCACCGGGCCCATAAACGGCGCCGGATCATCGAACGGGCCGCCCACGATCAGCCGTTCGGTCAGTTGGCGCACTTCACCGATCAGATCGTCTGCCAGCGTGGACCGCACAATCAGCCGCCGTGCAGACGTGCAGCGCTGCCCGGTGCTGGCAAAGGCCGATTGCACCACCAGTGCTGCGGCGTCGGCCAGCTTGGGTGTATCCCATACGACGATCGGGTTGTTGCCACCAAGTTCAAGCGTGACCAGTTTGGCCGGATTGGCTGCCAGTCGCCGGTTGATCGAAATTCCCACATGCGCAGATCCGGTGAACAAGACACCGTCGATGCCATCATGCGCGGCCAACGCCTGGCCCTGTTCGGGCCCGCCGGGCACCATTTGCACCACGGTTGCCGAAATTCCGGCGCGGTGAAAACATTGCGCCAGCAAATCGGCAGAGGCGGTGGTCTGTTCCGCCGGTTTGAACACCACGCAATTGCCCGCGATCAGCGCGGGCACGATATGCCCGGTCGGCACCGAGGCGGGGCTGCTGGCGGGCGTGATCACGGCCATCACGCCATGGGGCTTGTGGCGTAGCGCGGCGCTGCCCTGCAAGGCGCTGTCCAGCCGGCGTTGCGCGGTGCGATCGGCATAAGCGCGTACCGACAGTTCCACCCGCGCCACAGCATCTTCGACTTCGCTATGCGCTTCCCACAGCGGGCGGCCGGTCTCGCGCGCGATCAGCGTGGCCAGTGCGTCGTGTTCGCGGCGTACTTCGTTGGCAAACCGACGTACCAGTTCGATCCGGTTGGAATGGGGCAGGGCCGCCCAGGCAGGCCATGCGCGCTGCGCGCGTGCGACCGCATCGTCGACATTGCCGGCCAGGCCGCGCCATACCGTGGTCCCGGTTGCCGGCTCGCAGGAAATGATGTCGCCCGATGCCACGCCTGACCGATCCGTCCTAATTCGCCTGTTGTTCCGGCTCGGCCTGCCCGGCGGGCGGCAGTGCCGGACCATGGGCTTTGCCTATGCGTCTGATCGCGGTTATCGTGTCGTCAAACGCGCCCCAGTCATCGTGTTCGGCAATCTGTGTCCAGATAGCTTCCACATTGTCGATCAGCATCGTTTGCGCAAGGTTGTCATCCCAATAAGGGTGATCGCTGGCAACTGCCTGATAAGGCGCGATTGCCGCGGCCAGTGCGCCTGTGGCACCGCGCCCGCCGCGATGCGCAAAGAAAAAGGTATCGGGGCTTTGCCCGGTTTCGACCATGACTTTTTCGCAGGCCGCGATCAGCGCGCTGTCGGGTTCCACGCCGCGCGGCGCTACGCCCAGCCGCCAGCACCAGCGCCGTGCCATGCTGGCACGATAAAGTTCGGGAAAGCGGCCCAGCGCAGCGATCAGCGGTGGTGCCTCTTCGACCAGCCGCAAGGCCACGGCCAATTGCCCGCAATTCCAGTGCAGCGCCTGCGGCTGGCGACCGAATGCATAGAGCCGCTGGTGATCGAAATAGGCTGCGGTGAATTGCGCGTCCCAGCGCGGCAGCCAGCGCCACGGGCCATAGTCGAAACTTTCGCCCGAAATGTTCATGTTGTCGGTGTTCAGCACACCGTGAACAAACCCGGCAACCATCCATTGCGCGGCCAGATCAGCCAACCGTTCGACCACCTGTTCCAACAACCGGGTGGCCGGGCTGGCACCATCGGACCCGGTCGGCCCGGGAAATGTGGTCAGACAATAGTCGATAAGCGCGTGCATTTCGTCGGCGGCTTCGAGCGCCAGCAGACGCTGAAATGTGCCGATGCGGATGTGCCCATGGCTCAGCCGCACGAGTACGGCCGAGCGCGTGGGCGAAGGCTCATCGCCGCGCCACAGGCTTTCTCCGGTTTCGATCACGCTGAACGTGCGGCTGGTGTTGACGCCCAGTGCCTCCAGCGTTTCGGTCGCCAGCACTTCGCGCACCGCCCCCTTCAGGGTCAGCCGACCATCGCCCTGCCGGCTCCAAGGCGTCTGGCCCGATCCTTTGGTGCCCAGATCGAGCAGGCGGTCTTGGCCATCGCGCATTTGCGCAAACAGAAATCCGCGCCCGTCGCCCAGATCGGGATTGTAAACCTGAAACTGGTGGCCGTGATACCGCAGCGCGACGGGTTGCGGCAGATTGTCGGGAAGAACTGCAAACCGCCCGAAATGGGCCACCCATTGCGCATCGTTCAGCCCGGCCAGCCCAACCTGTTGCGCGGCACGATCGTTGCGCCAGCGCAGCCGGGTTTCGGGAAAATCGGCCGCGTGCACTGCATCACCGAGCCAGGGCGTCAAGGTCGCAAGCCGCGGATCGGGTCGGTAGCCGGGGTCATTCATTGCACAGCATTTGGGGGCTAACCGCAGCGCGTGCAAGCTTTTGCCCAAACGTGGCTTGCGAATCGGACACTTTCCCCGCAACCGAACGGGCCATGGTTTTCACTTTTACCACGACATGTCGCGGCGTCTGCGGGTGCAATCCGGTACTCGCGCCCGTTGCGCCCTCTCCGGCCCGGGGGGCATGATGGCCAGGCCGCCGCATATCCTGCATCTGCATTCGACTTTTGCTGCGGGTGGCAAGGAACGTCGTGCGGTCGCCTTGATCAACCGGTTTGGTGCAGCCGCCAGCCATTCGATCGTTTCGGCGATGCCAGAGGCGATGGGCGCGCGCGAGCTGGTGGCGCCGGGCTTGTCGGTCCATTATCCGTTCGGCTTTCCCCCGCTGGCGGGGCGGTTCGGCGTGCGGCGGCTGCAAACGCTGGCGCGCGCAATGCGCGGGTTTGATCTGATTCTTACCTACAATTGGGGCGCAATGGATGCAGCGATGGCGCATGCGCTGTTTGGGCCGATGAATGGATTGGCTCCGCTGATCCACCACGAAGATGGCTTTAACGCGGACGAAGCGCATGGGCTGAAATGGCAACGCAACTGGTATCGGCGACTGGGACTGGCGCGTGCGCACGCGCTGGTGGTGCCGTCGCAACGGCTGGAGACGATTGCGCTGGACGCCTGGGCGCAACCGTTCGCGCGGGTGCATCGCATCGCCAACGGGATCGACACGGCGCGCTATCGGTTTGATCGGGCGAAAGTGCGTGCCGATGCCTTGCCCCGGGTGATCAAACGGCCGGGGGAGAAATGGCTGGGCACGTTGGCAGGATTGCGTCCGGTCAAAAACCTGCCCCGACTGGTGCGCGCATTTGCCGCGATGGACCGCGAGTGGCATCTGGTGATTTTGGGCGAAGGACCGGAACGCGGCGCAATTGCCGAAGAAGCCGTGCGGCTGGGGTGTGGCGACCGGGTGCATTTGCCCGGGCATGTTCCTGATCCTGCGGCAGCCATCGGATTGTTTGACCTGTTTGCCT
>CAIPWG010000440.1 GCA_903868655.1 uncultured Sphingomonadales bacterium | reverse complement strand
CGCCGCGCCGATGCCGCTGCCGCCACCGGTGATCAAAAGAGTGTTGCCCTGCGTTTTCATGCGACGTCTCCAATTGGGGGTGCACGCCATATGGAAACACCGCGCTGGCTTTACACCCCCTGGTAATGCCCGGTGGACAGGAAATGTGCGATCCGCGCCTCATCGGCCGCGGTATCGATGCCCTGTGCGGCGAGCCATTCAGCATTGAAGCAAGTCGAGGCATAGCGTTCGCCTGAATCGCACAAGATTGACACGATCGAGCCCCGGAGCCCAGCCTGCGCCATCTGCGTTGCCAGCCGCGCACAAGCCACCAGATTTGTGCCGGTCGATCCCCCAACCCGGCGCCCCAGATGATCCGACAGAACGCGTGCCGCCGCGATCGATTCAGCATCGCGCACGACCTCCATATGATCGATCACTTGCGGCAGAAACGAGGCCTCGACACGCGGTCGGCCAATCCCTTCGATCACCGTGCGATCGTCGCTCAGCCCTGTCACAGTCCGGTCGCGCCAATGGCGGTGGAACACCGAGCCAACCGGATCGGCGACACAAATCCGCGTCGCATGCCGGTGATACCGGACAAACCGGCCAAGCGTGGCCGACGTGCCACCCGTGCCCGCGCCACACACGATCCAGGTCGGGATCGGCGCGGGTTCATGGGTCATCTGGGCAAAGATGCTTTCGGCGATATTGTTGTTGCCGCGCCAATCGGTCGCGCGCTCGGCATACGTGAACTGATCCATGTAATGGCCACCATGTTCGGCGGCCACGGCTTCGGCTTCGGCGTAGACTGCGCCCGGATCAGCCACTTTGCGACAGGTCCCGCCCAGTCGTTCGATGGCCTCGATCTTTTCAGCGGCGGTCGACGCGGGCACAACCGCGATAAATGGCAGTCCCAGCATGCGTGCAAAATAGGCTTCTGACACGGCGGTTGAACCAGACGAGGATTCCACCACAGTCGTGCCACGGTCGATCCAGCCATTGCACAAGGCGTAAAGGAACAGCGATCGTGCCAGACGGTGCTTCAGACTGCCGGTGGGGTGGCTGCTTTCATCTTTCAGATAAAGCGCAATTCCGGGCAATGCCGGCAGGCTGACCGGGATCAGATGGGTGTCGGCCGAACGCGCATAATCGGCGGCAATCCGCGAAAGCGCCCAATCGACCCAGCGTGGGGAACCAGCGTGCGACATGGCCTGTTTCAATCCAGATTGGGCCGCAGCCAGCGTTCGGCGGTAGCAAGGTCGATTTCGCGCCGAGCGGCATAATCACTCAACTGATCGCGGCCGATTGTCGCCACACCAAAATATTCGCTTTGCGGGTGCGCGAAATAGAACCCGCTGACCGCCGCAGTGGGCAGCATGGCCTGGCTTTCAGTCAGCACAATGCCTGCGGAACTAGGCGCATCGAGCAAATCGAACAGGATCGGTTTCAAGCTGTGGTCGGGGCACGCAGGATAGCCTGGTGCAGGCCGAATGCCGCGATATTGTTCACGGATCAGCGCGTCGTTGGTCAATTGTTCGCCCGGCGCATACGCCCACAGCGTGGTGCGCACATGCGCGTGCAGCCGTTCGGCAAAGGCTTCGGCAAAACGGTCGGCCAAAGCCTTCAGCAAGATGTCGGAATAATCGTCATACTGCGCGCGAAACCGTTCTAGGTGCGCGTCAATGCCGTGGATGCCCACTGCAAACCCGCCCAGCCAATCGCCAGCCGGATCGATGAAATCGGCAAGGCAGAAATTGGCCCGGCCCCGGCTCTTGGCAAATTGCTGGCGCAGAAACGGCAGCCGCACATGGCGATCACCGCCATCGAGATGCAACACGACATCATCGCCGTGGCGCGCGCAGGGCCAGAATTCGGCGACACCGCGCGCAGTAAGCCACTTTTCATCGATGATCTGCCGCAACATGGCTTGCGCATCGCCCCACAGCGCGCGTGCGCTTTCGCCCACGACCATATCGTCAAGGATCGCCGGATAGTTGCCGGCCAGTTCCCACGCGCGGAAAAACGGGGTCCAGTCGATATAATCGGCCAGATCGGCCAGATCCCACGCGTCAAACACATGGCGGCGTGGCTGTTCGGGTGGCGGGGCCTTGTCGGTAAAATCGGCCACAAAAGCGTTGTCGCGCGCAGCTTCGAGCGTCATCAGTTTGGATGCGCCCTTGCCAGCACGTGCAACCCGCACAGCCTCGTACTCATGGGCTGTGGCATCGATGAAACCTTCGGCCTGGGTGTCAGACAGCAATTGGCTGGCGACCCCGACTGCGCGGCTGGCATCAAGCACGTGGATCACCGGGCCATCATAGGCGGGATCGATGCGCAGCGCAGTGTGGACTTTGCTGGTGGTGGCGCCGCCGATCAGCAGCGGAATCGTGAATCCCGCGCGCTTCATTTCTTCGGCCACAGTGACCATTTCATCCAGCGACGGCGTGATCAGCCCCGACAGACCGATCATGTCGACATCCTGTTCGCGCGCGGTATCGAGGATTTTGGTCCAGGGCACCATCACGCCCAGATCGATCACTTCATAACCGTTGCATTGCAGCACGACGCCGACGATGTTCTTGCCGATATCGTGCACATCGCCTTTGACCGTGG
>CAIPWG010000439.1 GCA_903868655.1 uncultured Sphingomonadales bacterium | reverse complement strand
GCGGCAACCCCGGGGTTTTGCCCGGGGACTTGCGATCCGGTTGCCAATTGCGCGCGCGCGCGGGCAACAGTGGCCTGCAGCGAGGCGACTTTGTCGCGCGCGGCATTCACGGCGTGTTCGGCCTCATCCATCGCGGCACGGGTGTTGAAACCGCGCGCCATCAGTTCTTTCCCGCGGCGATAATTGGCTTCGGCAAGAGCCAGGTCGTCGCGCGCACTGGCGATGTCGATCGTGTTTGCGCGGACATCGGCCTGCAGCGCGATTATCCGCGCCTGCGCGCTGGCGATCTGAGCGTCGGACTGTTCGACGCCGGCTTCGAAATTGGCGGGGTTGATCGTGAACAGCACATCGCCTTTGTGCACATGCTGGTTTTCGCGCACCTGGACTGCGGTGATTTGCCCGGTGATTTCGGCCGCGACCGATACGATATCCTGTTTGACATAGGCATTGTCTGTATCGACTTCGCCAGGCCGGCCAAACCAGTACCACAGTGCGCCGCCGATCAGCAGGGCAGGGCCTGCGACCATGAGTGCAGTGCGCCAGCGCCGCGTTTGTGTGCGTTGGTCACGAGCAAATGCTGCGAGTTCGGCAGGTTCGGTGCGCGACGAAGTGGCTTCAGCCATGGGGAAAGCTTTCCAGGTCGTGCAGCTGTGCCACGTGTGGCGTGTCGTCGGGCATATGTGCCGACAGATTGGTGCGCACGCGATCGAGCAAACTGAGCAAAGTGGTGTGCTCGGCTTCGCTGAACCCGGTCAGCGCGTCGTCAAACACGCTGTCGGCAAAGGTGGCGAGCCGGTCCATTTGGCAATCGGCCTGATGGGTCAGATACAGGTGCCAGGTACGGCGATCGGCGGGATCGGCGCGGCGTTCGACGAGGTCCGCTTTTTCCAGCCGATCAACCATTCGCCCGGCGGTGATGGCTTCGACTTCAAGCCACGCAGCAACGGCCGCCTGGTTGATTCCGGGGGTGCGGCGAATGGCGGCGAGCATGCGCCATTGCGCGCCGGTCACGCCCAGTTGGCGCGCGGCGACATTGAAGCGTTTGCGGAACAGCCGCCCGACATCGGTTGCCAGAAAGGCCACGTTGTTTGACATGCGATGACGATAATAACTGTGCTTAGTATCGTCAACCGCTCCCGTTCGGGCGGCTCTAGGGCAGTCAATCTGCGGAGCGTTGCCGGTCGGACAGCGGGGCCGCGGTGCCAAACCGGGTACTGCGCAATCGCGAGAACGACGGCGGGCTGTCGCGCGGGACCATGTTTGGCGTGTTCTCGCCATCGGTCTCCAGAAACCAGCGGTTCAAAGCGGCAAAACCGAGCGGGCGGTCAAAGGCCAAGCCGACGGTGTCACCCCTGGTCCACAGAATCTGTACGCTGACGCAATCCATGCTATGAACCGTCAGGCGACCGCGCATCCGCCGTACGATCCGTTCCGGCTCTTTGACGGTCAATGCCGCGCCACCTGGACCAATGTTGATCAATTCGGCAAACAGATATTGCCCGTCGATTTCAAGCAGGGCCTGGCAGGACCTGGTAAACCGTGGATGGCGCCGGCGACGCTGCCGCAATTTGTTCAGCAACGCTTCGGGAGAAAGCAATTCCGGAGACCGGAATTCGAGCCCGGCCTCACCATTGCGCGCCCAGCGCACAACGGCCGGAATTTCGAATTCTTCGCTAAGAGCCAGCATCACTTCGGTCGTTGGGTGGAGCACGGTGCCGGTTTTGATCTTGGCGCCATATTGCGAGAGGTCCTGAACCAGGCACAGCAGCTCGCCTTCGTGTTGCGTAAGCTTGCCAATCAGCAGCACCGCTTTGGCGCGCTGTCCGCGACGTCGGTCATCACCTGCCGGCGCGGTGTTGCCCTTGGGCAATGGGGCAGAAGGCGCTGTATCTTCCAGCACTGCCAAAGCTGGATCGTGCGGTTCGGTCATAAGCTGCGTCCTTGCGGCATGTCACAACAGCGGGACGAAACGAAGATGCCGTGTTTCCGTTAGGATCAGCCTTTGACCGGGCTAAGTGTTGTCCTGGGGGGGGTGTCTTGATGCGCGCCCCCCGGGGGTGCCGTTTCAGGCGGCTTTGAGCATGCCAGCTTCAAACCGCATGCGCACGGCTTCGGTTGCGTGATGCAATCCGAGTTTGCCCATCATTTTGGTGCGGTGAATTTCAACAGTGCGTGGGCTGATTTCGAGCATGAGTCCGATTTCCTTGTTGCTCTTTCCTTCGGACAGGCATTCCAGAACTTCGCGTTCGCGATTGGACAGGCGTTCGATGCGGCGGCGTGCGTCGAGCGCGCGCATCCGGAGCGAACGCTTGAGGTCGCCCTCGTGCGATGCGCGCGTGACGATATCGTTGAATGCGTCGTTTGATTGCGGGGGCAGAGTGTAATCCAGCGCCCCTGACTTGATCGCGCGAACCGCCGCCGCCGTCGTTGGCGCCTCCGCTATGCCAACCACCGGCAGCCATTGTCCGCGCTCTGCCATGGCGGTAATCAAGGTAACAATACGGTCGGCCGTGTTATCGTCATATATGATAACCAGCCCGTCACTCGGTGCGTGATCAAGGTATTCGGAAAGCCCGGAATAGATTTCGGCATGATGGCCAGCGGCAAAAGTCATGCGGGCGAGCCAAGCGCGACGTGCCGAATCCTCATCGAGGATGTGAATTACAATACGATCAACCATTGCTGTTTCCATCCGACCTTGATGTAACCTGCTATGGGATTGTTATTGATCCTACTCGCCGCCACATGGCCAGCTGTCTTGAAACCAAAGTGAATGGGTGTTGGCTAAGTGTTGCGCACTATCACGATTTACTAAGAGGCTGACTCATAATGAAGTGGCCTGATTACAGAGGTTTGCGATTCGGCGGGTGATTTGGTTGACGGATGCGATGAAGAGCCAGGTGGTGGCGCTTTCGAT
>CAIPWG010000438.1 GCA_903868655.1 uncultured Sphingomonadales bacterium | reverse complement strand
CATGCCGATGGCCGACTTCACCGTGCCGCCGCGCAGTCCACCCGCTTCGGTGATGCCCAGATGCAGGGGATAGTCGCAAGCCTCGGCCAGCGCATGATAGGCGGCCACCGCCAGGAACACGTCGGAGGCCTTCACAGCCACCTTGAATTCGTGGAAATCGTGATCCTGCAACAGCTTGATATGATCGAGAGCGGATTCAACCAGCGCCTCGGGGCATGGCTCACCGTATTTTTCGAGCAAGTCCTTTTCCAGACTGCCCGCGTTCACGCCGATGCGGATGGCGCAGCCATTGGCTTTGGCCGCGCGCACCACTTCGGCCACGCGGTCGGCGCTGCCGATATTTCCGGGATTGATCCGCAGGCACGCAGCGCCCGCATCGGCGGCTTCCAGCGCGCGTTTGTAATGGAAATGGATATCCGCAATCAGCGGCACCCGCGCGGCCCGGGCGATCTGGCGGAACGCGGCCGTGCTTGCTTCGTCGGGGCACGACACGCGGATCAGGTCGGCGCCCGCCTCTTCGCACCGGCGAATCTGGTTGATTGTCGCCACCGCATCGTCGGTTGGCGTGTTGGTCATGGTTTGCACCGTAATCGGCGCATCGCCGCCAACGGGAACTGCACCAACCATGATCTGGCGGCTTTTGCGACGCGCGATATCGCGCCAGGGACGAATGGATGACATACGCCTCCTATACCGGACGCGAGGCCCGCGCGAAAGAGATCATCCGCCCGCAAAAAGGGGCGGCCCATGATGGACCGCCCCCCGTTGCCGGTTTGGCGTGTTGGCCGATTTAGAAGTCGATCTTGGCACCGACGCGGAAGAACCGTCCGATGTAGCCAGCATCGCCCCAAGCCGGGTTGAACATGTAAAAGGTGCTGCCATCACCATAGCCACCGGCCGGGTCGAACGGCGGCTTTGAATTCAGCAGATTTTTCACATCAGCGTAGATTGTGAAATGATCATCAATCTTGTGATGGATGTCGAGATCGGCCGTGAACACCGAACGGACGCTCGGGGTCACCTGCTGGGTGGCGTTCGGCCCGGTCTGCCATGTGGCCAGGTATCCGATATCCGCATTGTATTCCGAATATCCGCTGGTGAAATTGCCGGTCAGCGTAATGTCGGTCTTGTTGCGGATGTCGAAAGTGTTCGACCACACGGCGCGCCAGCGCGGCGTGCCCGAACATGCGGTGATATTGCAGGGCCCCAGCGTGCCGGCAAAGGCTTCGGCGCCTGCCTGCGTATACTGGGTCAGTTTCGCCAGATAGGAAACATTCAGACCGCTACGCAGGCTGATCCCGTGCTTGTCACTGATTGGCAAGCGCAAGTCTGCACCGAAGTCAAAACCCGAAGCGACTTCCGATTGCGCGTTGACATAGCTTGATACGATGAACCCGATCAGCGGCAGCGCGCCCGGGTTGGTCGGATCCTTTTGACCGGGCAATACCGATACGCCGGGCACATTCACCACGCCGTTGTTGGCATAGTACTGCGCGATCGCATCGATCACCGGTGTGCCTTCCTGCGCCACGCTGACGATGATTCCGTCGATCTTGGTGCGCCAGTAATCGATCGTCAAAGTCAGGTGACGATCGGGACGCAGCACAGTGCCCAAGGTATAGGATTCGGACCGTTCCGGCGCGAGGTTGGGGTTGCCCTGGCTGGTTTCACCCACGTTATACCCGGTGGTGGTATAGGCGGCGTTGCCAGGGTGCGATGCGCAGAACGTGGCGTATGCCGCATTGGGGCAGACCGGCTGTTCACCGACATACCCGGTGGTGGGATAACCATAAAGCTGGCTGAAAGTCGGGATGTGGAACCCCTTGCCATAGGTACCGCGCAGCTCGATCTGCTTCACCGGCTTGAACGTCGCTTCAAACTTGGGCGAAAACGCATGTTGGCCGCTCGAATAGTGGTCATACCGGCCATCGGCCTTGACCTTCAGAATGTCGAGCACTGGCAGGGTAACCTCGTAGAAACCCGAATAAACCTTGCGCGAACCGATCACAGACACGGGATTGAGCGAATAGGCGCCAGCATAAGGATTGGCCGTGCCGAACTGTACCGATGGCTCGTTGACCGCTTCAAACCGGTATTCCGCGCCGACAGCGACGTTCATACGACCACCGGGCAACTGCACGAAATCGTGGTTCAGCGTGGCCAGGAACTGAGTTTCACGCGAACGCGCCACATCGTTGACCGTCGGCGCGATCGCATCGCGTGCGGCCTGTGAGTTGCCGTTCGGATTGGTGAAATCATACGTCCCTTGGGCAACCGCATTCAGCAGATCCTGGGCATTGACATAATTGAGGTACGTCAGACCCAGATTGATCCAGGACGTTGTGCCCTGCACATCGTAAAACCAATCCTTGCCGAATGAGCCGCTGATGCCACCAGAAATGCGATAAGTCTTGGCATCGGTCATCGTCTGGGTCGGACGGTCATACAAACCCGAAAGCTGCGCCGCCTGGCCGGATGCGGCAAACGGATTGTTGGGGTTCAGCTTTGCGCCGGTGCTGCTGGCGGTGCAGCTCGTGGTCGAATTGCCGTTCGCATCAACACCGCCAACCCCGCCCGGGCAGACATACGTCGGCAGCACAATATTGTTGAGGTAATTGACGCTGTTGGCGATCGTGTTGACGTAACCTGTGTATCCGACTGGCCCGCTTTGCGAAAACGTCTTGGTTTCGGCAAAGTTGACCATCAGATAGGCCTGTGCATTGCCAATGTTCTTGGTCAGTCGCGAGTTGGCGCCAATGCGGATAATCTGCGGCGCATACATGTTGAACTGCTTCGCGCTGTCTTGCTGGCACACGACACCGGTGGCTGGCGCGCCCGAAGCCGCTCCGGCCGTCTGCTGCGCACTGTTGAGCGCATTGGCCGTCAGGCCGGCGCAGCCCGCCGCGGGGTTGAGCAACTGAAACTGGCCTGTACCGACGCCATTTGCCGCATCCCATGGCCGCGCATAAGGAACGGTGGTCGCGCCAAAACCCAGATAGCTGCCATCGGCCTGAATGCCATTGGCGGCAAAGTTGGTCATGCAATCGCCCATGCCATCGCAAATATGGCTCAGGTTCGACGACGTGCCGCGCGTGCTGTCATAGACCGCATCGTTCTTCTGGTATTCCGCGTTGACGTAGAAGTTATACCCGTCACGCTTCAGGCTGCCGATACCCCAGCTGCCGTCGATCCGCTTTTCACCGGCATCGCCCAATTGCGAGATACCGCTCGACATATTGAGGTGAAGACCCTGAATTTCCTTTTTGATGATCACATTGACCACGCCAGCCACCGCGTCGGCACCATAAGCGGCCGAAGCGCCGTCTTGCAGGATCTGCACGTTGTCGACGATCGATTCGGGAATGGTGTTGATATCGACAAAGTTGCGATAGCCGTCATCCGCCAGAGGATAGATCGCGCTGCGCAAGCCATTGAAAATCGTCAGGGTATAGCCATCGTTGAAACCGCGCAGTGAAGGCGCGCTGGCACCGGTAGCAAAACCGAACACCGACCAGCTGCTGGTAAGCGTACCCGAATTGTTGGCGGGCGTCAGTTGCAGCGCCTCGGCCACCGAGGTGATACCCCGATCGGCAAGGTTTTCAGCAGTGATCGCCACGATGGGCGAGGCTGTTGCCGTGGCCGGGCTTTTCGATACCGAACCGGTGACGATGATCACATCTTTGTCATCCTCCCTACCCTCACCAGTTCGCCGACCGCCGCGACTACGAGTGGGCCGCCGAGGGCAACGTGCTCCCTTTCGAACGCTACCAGGAAATACTTCAGGTTTGCCGCCTCGCTTGGAGGCCCCGGTGGGGATGGATGTGAGGGGGAGCGCCCCGAGACGGGGTCGGAAGAGCCGGCGCCCCGGCAGAACCGCCGGCGTGTGGGGAGGGACGTTACGAGTTGGGCCTCCCTTCCCCTCCCCGCCCCTCATTCCCGAGCCTTCCCATACCGTGCGCTGCCTTGGCTACGCCACGACCGCTTGCGCGCGCGCGGCAGGCCCAGCGCATTGTGAAGAAGGACCGGCCGGAGGCTTTTCGAGCGGCACTCCACGAGGTGAGAGGCGTGAACAACAAAAAAACCGCTTCTTTTTGCCCAATTGTCTGATTTCTGACTCCTCCCTTCCCCACCCCACCGTCCCCCTCGCCATCCCCATCCATCCAGGCCGCCCTCTACGAGGCCGGCTTCGTCGTCGGCGACGTCGCCGCCCCCAAGGTCGGCGCCTGCGGCCCCGAGGCCCTCCGCGCCGCCTCCCAGGCCATCGGCCCCGACGAGATGCCCTGCGGGGGCGGATGCGGCCGCGCCCTCCCGCGGACCCTCATCCCCAAGGGGCCCGTGCACGCTTCCCCCGACCCCGACTCCAAGGCCCTCCTGTGCTACACCTGCGCCGGCCTCCACGCCGGCCGTCAGTTCTGCCGCGAGTGCGATGTGGTGTGGACCTACAACCATAACGCCATCGACATGGTGCAGTGCGACGGGTGCATGCTGTGGATCCACCGCAGCTGCGACCGCTCGGTGGCGGCCCTCCTCGCGGCAGAGGGCAAGGGGAAGAGCGTGGCGACCGCCCAGTACCTGTGCACCGTCTGCGGCAAGCTGGACCGGGCGAGGAGGGAGAGGGAGAGGGCGACGATGGCGCTCAGGGCGGCAGCTGCCATCCGGGGGATGGGCGGTGGCGGTGGCGGTGGCGGAGGATTCGGAGGAGGAGGCGGAGGAGGAGGAGGAGGATTCGGCGGCGGCGGAGGAGGCGGAGGGGGGGGTGTGGGCGAGGCCTCCCTGCTGCTGCCTCCAGGCCTCCTCTCGGGCCTCGGCGTCCCCAAGGCTGCCCGGCGTTG
>CAIPWG010000437.1 GCA_903868655.1 uncultured Sphingomonadales bacterium | reverse complement strand
GGCACCGCGACCACATTTGATGTGATCGACGGCGATGGCACTTACAAAGGCGGGATCATCGCGCCGGGTATCAATCTGTCGCTCGAAGCCTTGGTCAATGCGGCCGCGCGTCTGCCGCGCATCGCCATTGAGGCCCCGCGCGACAATGGCAGCGTGATCGGCCGCAACACCGAAGACGCGATGCATATCGGTGTGTTCTGGGGGTATGTCGCGATGATGGAGGGCTTGATCGCGCGGTTGCGTGCAGAGATCGGCCGGCCGGTCAAAGTGATTGCGACCGGCGGCTTGGCGGTGCTGTTCGACCAGCACACCACGATTTTCGATCATGTCGAAACCGACCTCACGCTTGACGGGCTTGCACTGCTGGCAGAACGGGTGCAGCGGTAAACTTTGCGACGTAGCGTCGCCGCTCTTTTGAAGAATCAGGAATTTACGTGAAGCCTGGTAAGGAATTGCTGTTTTGTGCGCTCGGTGGCTCGGGCGAAATCGGGATGAACGTCAACCTCTATGGCTGTGACGGCAAGTGGTTGATGGTCGATCTGGGGATGACCTTTGCCGACCCGTGGTATCCCGGAATCGATCTGGTGTTTGCCGATCTGGAATTCATTGAAGAGCGCAGCAAGGATCTGCTCGGGATAGTGCTGACCCACGCGCACGAGGATCACATCGGCGCGGTGCCGTACTTCGCGGCTGAACTCGGCGTGCCTTTGTATGCCACACCGTTTACCGCGCGCCTCGTGCATGAAAAGCTGGTTGAGGCCGGAATCGACAAGGATGTCGAATTGCGGGTGATCCAGAATGACGGCTCGCTCGAACTCGGTCCCTTCGCCATTCGTTATGTGCCGTTGGCGCACTCGATTGCCGAGGGCAATGCGCTCGTGATCGACACACCCTATGGCCGGGTGTTCCATACGGGCGATTGGAAGCTGGACGATGCGCCGCAGATTGGCGAACCGGCAACGCCCGCCGAACTTACTGCAATTGGCGATGCCGGCGTGCTGGCGCTGGTCTGCGATTCGACCAATGTGTTCAATCCGCGCCCTTCGGGTTCGGAAGGGGCCGTGCGCGACGGTCTGCTGGAAACAATTGCCGGGTTGAAGGGGCGGCGCGTGGTGGTCACCACATTCGCCTCAAACGTAGCGCGGTTGCAGACACTGGCGTGGGTCGCAGGGCAGACCGGGCGGCGCCTGGTCGTTGCTGGGCGTTCGCTCGATCGCATCATCGGTGCGGCCAAAGCCAGCGGGTATCTTCAGGATTTTCCTGATTGCGTACCGATGGATCGCGCGATGGACTTGCCGCGCGGGGAAGTGCTGGTGCTGGCTACCGGTGGGCAAGGTGAGCCGCGTGCGGCGCTGGCCCGGATTGCCTCCAATTCACACCCGATCAAGCTTGAAGCGGGCGATGCCGTGGTATTTTCCAGTCGCCAGATCCCCGGCAATGAATTGGCAATCGGGCGCATTCAGAATTCACTTGTGGCTGATGGGGTCAGACTGGTTACCGACAAGCAGTCCATGATCCATGTATCGGGTCATCCGGGCCGCCCCGAATTGATAGAACTGTACAAGTGGATCCGGCCGGAGATTCTGGTGCCGGTGCACGGTGAAGTGCGCCATATGGATGAACAGGTTCGGCTTGGCCTGTCCGAGGGCATTCCGCGGGCGATCCTGCAAAAAAATGGCGATCTGATCCGACTGGCGCCCAATGGTCCGCACAAGATCAAGCAAGTCCGCGCCGGGCGACTGGTGCTGGATGGTGACATTATCACGCCTGCTGATGGCGAAGCGCTGGGTGCGCGGCGCAAGCTGGCTCAGACCGGGCTGATCACAGTTGCCTTGGCCGTCAGTCTTGAAGGTAAACAAGTGTCTGGTATTGATATCGCCACGATCGGCATCCCGCTCGACGAAGACATGGATGCCTTCATCGCCGAAGCCCAGACCGACGTGGCAAAGGCCTTGACTGTGCTAAAGGGCGATCGCCGCCGCGACCGGGAAGCTATTGCCGACGCGGTTCGCTTGGCGATAAGGCGCTGTGGCCAACGCTGGTTTGGCAAAAAGGCGGCGGTTCAGTTGTTATTCCAGCCGGAAAATGGCTGACTGGCCCGATCCACTTCAAAAGCAATATAAATTTGAACATATCTTCTGGCGCTGAGGTCACATTCAGCAATGATCGCAATGACTATTTGCCTGTTGTCCTATCGCGCTTCCAAGGAATGGATTACTACAATTTCTCACCTCTTATCTATGCCAATGGCTGCACTAATATCGCCATAACCG
>CAIPWG010000436.1 GCA_903868655.1 uncultured Sphingomonadales bacterium | reverse complement strand
GCTCTCTTTATACCCTTCGTCAACAGAGCGAACCAACCACGCGTGCACGAATATGATGGGAGACTTACGCTATTGCAGCGCCATGGAATTCAAAGCGCCGTTGGCAACCGCCGCAGCGCCAACGTCGGGTGCGGTTGAACCTCCCACGCGGCGCGCCAGCGCATGGGCGATGTGCCAACTGGACGTGAACTTGAGCGTGAACGAATAGTCGTAAAACGCTGCCATTGCGCTGTGCTGGTTCATGTCGATCACCGGACCGTAGGCCTGAACGATCAAGTCCTTGCGCGTGTTCACACGCTTTATAACCACAGCCGTAATGAGATGGCGCCAGACACCGCCACCCCGCTCGTTGACGATAGCCGGCACCGAAGCGAGTTCAGCGCAACCGCGTAGTCGATTGCCATCGGCGCATTCGAACACTCCATCGATTGTAAACAGATCGGCCCAGCAGGCGCCCTGATTGTGATCGAGAAAGTGCGAAAAATGGCTCAGCAATTCCTGAACGTCGAGCCGGGTCTGAATATCGATCGTCGATATGCACGCCATAACAGTTTCTCCGCCCGCCTTTTTTGGTCAGGTCCAAACATCCTCTGTTCTCAAGACATACGCCCTCCCTCAGCGCAGGTGCAAGCCATCAATGCGCGGGCCGCGATGTGATCGGCGCGAGAGTGCCAGCAAGACCGGTCAAGGTCAGCGTTACCTGCCGACGAGAAACCTGCTTGAGAGTGTTCAACAATTCTTCGCTGAAACCGGGCTGATCGATCAGATCGAGTACTCTGTTGTGGTTTGCATGAAATATCATTGAGATACCCATAAGCGCCATCGCTTGAATCTTGATTTCTGAGGGCGCGACGGGGACAGGCAGCACCCGTTCCACTGCCGCATAATACGTTTCAAAGATTGGCTGACCGACACGCGTCTTCATCATCGCATCGGATGCCTTGAGCGACGATTCTACATTTTCCCAAGCCAGCAGACGCTGAATGGCATGGCCTTCGTACCCGTCAAAAAACGAATCGATCAAACAGTCCTGCACATCGCACAGAGCACTCACAATCTGATCCAGCGATAATTCGGCCGTAATGATTTCACGGCATCGTTCCAGTTCCGGCACAATTCGTTGCGCAACGGTGGCCGTCAATTGATCAATACACGCATCATATAGACCCAGCTTGCTACCAAAGTAATATTGGATCGCGGGCGTCTTGATTTCCGCAATTACTGCGATGTCGCGTGTAGATGTTGCTGCGAAACCCTGGCGACCAAATATCTCCACCGCGACATCAATGATCCGCTTGCGTGTTTCTTCGCCACACGGATAGCGGCCAAGCGCAGCGCGTGCAGAAACAGTCTCGCTCAATCCCGGGCCCCTCATGCTAACGCAAGGTATGGCCCGAATATGCCGCTTGACAGAGTTTTATCAAGTGGAATAATTCTAGCAACTGATAGATTTCTGCGACCCCCCCTTCGCCGAACACTGGAACGATCCCCCATATGGCAGACCACCATCTTCGTTCGCTTGCGATAGCCGCGACTTTTACGCTGTGCGCTTGCGGCAAGGCACCACCACCGCCACCACCGCCCGCTGCGGTTGGCTATATTGTGCTCAAGACAGAGCCTGTTACGTTGACCGAGGAGCTGCCCGGTCGCATTTCGGCGTTGGAAACATCCGATGTGCGGCCACAGATTACCGGCGTGATCCGTCAACGCCTGTTTCAGGAGGGGGCAACCGTACACGCCGGTCAAGTGTTGTATGTGATTGAGGACTCAAGCTATCGCGCCGCAGTTCTGAATGCGCGCGGGCAACTGGCGACGGCCGAGGCAACAATTCGGTCCACCGCATTGCAGGCAGACCGGTATCGCCAGCTTGCTGCTGCCAACGCCATCAGCAAGCAAGAAGCCGACAACGCCGAAGCGTCAGCTGCACAAGCACGCGCACAAGTTATTTCTGCACGCGGCACATTGCAGAGCGCGCTCGTCAATTTGGGCTACACCCGCGTCCGCGCACCAATCAGCGGGCGCATCGGTCGTTCGTTGTTCACCCCCGGCGCGCTGGTTTCGGCGGGCCAATCAAGTGCGTTGGCAACGATCCAGCGCACAGATCAAGTCTATGTCGACCTCTCCCAATCCGCTGCGCAGTTGCTCGACCTCAAAACCGACCTGAGCAACGGAAGCATGCACCGCAACGGCAAGGACAGCGCACCGGTGCAACTGGTGTTGCCCAACGGGCAGACCTATCCCACCGAGGGCAAACTCCGTTTTGCGGAGGTCACCGTCGATCCGAACACGGGATCGGTCATCGTGCGGGCAACTTTCGACAACCACGACGGCATGCTGCTGCCCGGCCTGTCGGTGCGGGCGCGTATCATCGAGGGAGTCCAGCCGCAGGGCATCCTCGTGCCGCAGGCTGGCATTGCCCGCAACGAGCGTGGCGAGGCGACCGCATTGGTGCTCGGCCCGGACAACGTGGTGCAACCGCGCGTGGTCACCACCCGACAGACGATTGGCGACAAGTGGTTGGTTAGCGCCGGGTTGAAGCCCGGCGACAAAGTGCTGGTCGAAGGGTTGGTCGGGGTCATGCCGGGCATAAAAGTGGTGCCGCACCTGGCAGGAACCACGCCGCCTGTGGGGTCTCCAGCGATGCAGGGCCATTCCTGATGTCGCGTTATTTCATCGACCGCCCGATCTTTGCCTGGGTTATCGCGATCGTTATGATGCTGGCTGGTGGGCTGGCCATCCGGTCGATGGCGATTGCGCAATTTCCCAAGATCGCGCCGCCATCGATTTCGGTGACTGCAACGTATCCGGGTGCCGATGCGCAGACCTTGGAAAACACCACCACCCAGGTGATCGAACAACAGCTGAAGGGGATTGACCACCTCAACTATTTCGCCTCGACAAGCGATTCATCGGGCACCGCCACGGTCACCCTGACGTTTGAACAGGGCACCGACCCCGATGTGGCGCAGGTGCAGGTTCAAAACAAAGTGCAGGCGGCGACCGCGCTGCTTCCCCAGGCAGTGCAATTGCAGGGCCTGCGTGTGGCCAAATCGGTCAAAAACTTTGCGTTGGTCGTGGCGCTCTATTCGGACAATGCCACGCACGATCAAGACGATGTCGGCGACTTGCTGGCCGCGCGGGTGCAAGATCCGATCAGCCGGATCAATGGCGTGGGTGACACCCAGATCTTCGGTTCCCAATATGCCATGCGCATCTGGCTCGATCCCTACAAGATGCAGGGCCTGCAAATAACCACCAGCGATGTGCGCAACGCAATCACCGCCCAGAACGCACAGGTTTCAGCGGGTCAGATCGGCGGATTGCCGGCAGTCACGGGGCAAACGCTGAACGCGGTGGTTACGGCGCAATCGCGGCTTCAGACAGCGGAACAATTCCGCGCAATCTTGCTGCGGACCAGTGCCAATGGCGCCAATGTCAAACTCGGGGATGTTGCGCGCGTCGAAATCGGCGCGGAAACCGCCAGCTCGATTTCACGTTACAACGGCCATCCGGCTGCCGGCATGGCGATCAAACTGGCGCCCGGCGCCAATGCGTTGCAGACCGTGCGCGATGTAAAGCTCGAAATGGCCCGCCTTTCGACGACATTTCCGCAAGATATCAAAGTAGCCTATCCGCTCGACAGCACACCGTTCGTCAATCTGTCGATCAAAGAAGTCGTGCAGACACTGATCGAAGCGGTCGTCCTCGTATTCCTGGTGATGCTGCTGTTTCTGCAAAACTGGCGCGCGACGCTGATCCCCACGATTGCGGTCCCCGTCGTTCTGCTGGGAACGTTCGCTGTGCTTTATGCACTGGGCTTTACCATCAACACATTGACCTTGTTCGGCACGGTGCTGGCGATCGGCCTTTTGGTCGACGATGCGATCGTGGTCGTCGAAAACGTGGAACGGCTGATCGACGAACACGACCTGACACCGCTTCAGGCGGCGCATCAGTCGATGGATGAAGTCAGCGGCGCCCTGATCGGCATCGGGCTGGTATTATCCGCGGTGTTCGCTCCGATGGCCTTTTTCGGCGGATCAGCGGGCGTCATTTACCGCCAGTTTTCGATCACGATTGTTACCTCGATGGCGCTGTCGGTGCTCGTGGCGCTTACCTTGACCCCTGCCCTGTGCGCAGCCCTGCTCAAGCCCAAGGATCAGACCACAAAGCGCAACCGCGGATTTTTCGGATGGTTCAATCGCAAGTTTGACCAAACCCGTGATCGGTATGCTGCCGTGGTGGAACGGGCCAATCGCGGCTGGATCCGTACCATGTTGGTCTATGGCGCAATTTTCGCCGCCATGGCGCTGTTGTTTGTGCGTTTGCCCGGGGGCTTCCTGCCCGACGAGGATCAGGGCCTGCTGTTTACCCAGGTGATCTTGCCTGCCGGATCGACGGCGGCGCAGACCGAGGCGGCGATGAACACGGTGCGCAACCATTTCATGGTCGATGAAAAGGCCAACGTCGATGGCGTTTTCAGTATCTCTGGCTTCAGCCTTGGTGGCGTCGGTCAGAATGTGGGCATCTGCTTCCTGCGCCTGAAAGACTGGGATGATCGTCCCGGTGTCCAGAACAACGCCCAATCGATCGCCAATCGCGCAATCATGACCATGGCCAAAGCAGTGCCCCAGGCCAAAGTCATCGCCTTTTCACCCCCGGCAGTGCTCGAACTGGGCAATGCCACAGGTTTTGACTTTGAACTCAAAGATCTTGGCGCTCATGGCCATGCCGCGCTGACCAATGCCCGCAACCAGTTGTTGGGCATGGCCTCGCAAGACAAGACCGTGGCACAAGTCCGACCCAACGGACTGGAAGACGCACCTCAACTCAAGGTCAATCTTGATCTCACGCGGGCGACCGCTCTGGGCCTGGCCCCGGCCGACATCAACGACACGCTGAGCACAATGCTTGGCGGGTCCTATATCAACGATTTTATCGATCGGGGCCGGGTCAAAAAAGTGTTTGCGCAGGCCGATGCGCCGTTCCGCAAGCGGCCAGAGGATATCAATGCGCTGTTTGTGCGCGGCCAGAACAATGTCATGGCGCCCATCTCGGCATTTTCGAGCACGAGCTGGATCAAAGGTCCGATGCGGCTGGAACGCTTCAACGGGCAGCCGGCAATGGAACTTCAAGGCATCGGTGCGCCCGGCAAGAGCACCGGCGAGGCGCTGGAAGCGATGGCCGCATTGTCGCGCAAACTGCCGCCGGGGTTTGGCTATGAATGGACCGGGTTATCCTATGAACAAGTGGCGTCAGGCGGACAGGCCGTGCCGCTTTATGTCTTGTCGCTGCTGATCGTGTTCCTGTGCCTTGCTGCCCTGTATGAAAGCTGGTCGGTGCCGATCGCTGTGCTTCTGGTGGTGCCGCTCGGCGTGATCGGCGCGGTTCTTGCTGCCACGCTGACCGGGCTCGACAACGACATCTATTTTCAAGTCGGCCTGATCACCACCGTCGGGCTTGCCTCGAAAAACGCAATTCTGATTGTGGAATTTGCCGAAGAACGCGTCGCGGGCGGAATGGATGTGGTCAAGGCCGCGCTGGAGGCAGCCAGCTTGCGCCTGCGACCGATATTGATGACCAGCCTGGCATTCATGTTTGGCGTTTTGCCCTTGGCGATTTCGACCGGCCCAGGATCGGGTGGCCGTCACGCCATCGGCCGGGCCGTCGTCGGCGGCATGTTGTCGGCCACCGTTCTTGCCATCTTTTTTGTCCCGGTGTTTTTCGTGCTGGTCAAAAAGCTGTTCAAGCATGCCGGCAGCGACCCCGAAGGTTCGGCACCTTCCGGTCCGGCGCAGGAGGCCTGACATGCGATACAACACTTTATTCAGTGCGATAGCATTGACCCTTGCGCTTGGCGGATGCGATCTTGCACCCAAATACGTCCGGCCGAACATGCCAGTGCCCCGATCTTTGCCGAACGCCGAACCAGGCGATCAGAGCACCGCAGCAGATGTGGCGTGGCGCAATTTCTTCGTTGATCCGAACCTGCAACAACTGATTGCTTTGTCGCTGGCGAACAACCGCGATTTGCGGATTGCGGTCGCGAATGTGGCGCAAAATCGCGCGCAATTTGCCGGTCGCAAAGCTGACCTGCTGCCGACAGTCAGCGGGACTGGTTCCGCGACATACCAGAAGGAATCGGAGAGCCAGATCACGGCACTCACCGGGGCACAGGCGAACGCCGCGATTCCTCGCCAAAGCAACAGCTATCAGGCCAATCTGGGCATTTCATCGTGGGAAATCGACCTGTTCGGCAGGTTGCGCAACCAGACCAAACAGGCATTCGAGACGTACCTCGCGAGTGAAGACGCGCGCAATGCGGCGCAAGTGTTGCTTATCAGCGAAGTGGCCAGAGATTATCTCACCCTTGCGGCCGACACAGAGGCGCTTGCGATCGCCGAGACAACCGTCAAGAGCGACCAGGCAACACTCGATCTGACGACCACTCTGATGCGGATCGGCACGGCGAGCGAAATTGATGTGCGCCAGGCGCGAAGCAGCTACGACAGCACGAGTGCCGACCTTGCCCGGCGAACCGCTATCGTCGCGCAAGACCGCGATGCACTTCAGCTTTTGGTAGGAGCGCAGCCACCCGCCAGTCTGCTGCCCGCATCGCTGCCCGCATCAGGCGCGACATTGCCACGGCTGCCTGTCGGTTTGTCGTCCGATGTGTTGTTGCGCCGTCCCGACATCGCAGAAGCCGAGCACAAATTGCGCGCAGCCAACGCTGACATCGGCGCAGCCCGCGCAGCATTTTTTCCGCAGATAAGCCTGACCGCAGCGCTTGGTACCTATAGCACCGCGCTGTCCGGCCTGTTCGCCGGTGGCAACGGCACCTGGAAAGTTGCGCCCCAGGCCACTTTGCCCATTTTCGACTTTGGCAAGAATGACGCCAATCTGCGTTATTCCAAGGCGTCGCGCGATCTGGCTGTGGCGGAGTACGAAAAGGCGATTCAGACGGCCTTCAAGGAAGTTGCCGATGCTCTGGCGCAACGCGCGACGATCGATCGGCAATTGGCCGCGCAAACTTCGCTTGCGGACAATGCCGCAGCCACGCTGCGCCTCACCGAATTGCGGTATCGCACGGGTGTTGACAGGTTCCTGAGCGTCCTTGACGCGCAACGCACGTTATATTCGGCGCAGCAAAATCTTGTCACCACCCGATTGATCGAACAGACCAATATGGTCGAGCTTTATCGTTCGCTCGGAGGCGGATTGCGTTGAAGCACGGAGGATCAGCAGCAGGGGGTTTGGCGTTCCCGGCGCGCTTGTTCATGCCTTGTGCGCAAAGCATTCCCCCGGTCGGCTAGCCCGAGGCACCGTTAACAACGCATAAAATCGACCAAGTTTCGGAACCAACGAAGAATCTGCCTCGGAAAAGGATCATCGGTGGACAGCCCGATCGACGGGCCTGCTCCTTTGAGTACCTAAGCCACTCAGTTTACGAAGAGTATTTCCCAGAGCGTGGCGCCCGATTGCGAAGACCTATCCTTTTGGGCACTCGGTAG
>CAIPWG010000435.1 GCA_903868655.1 uncultured Sphingomonadales bacterium | reverse complement strand
CGACGAAGGTGTGCACGTCATGATCGCGGGCGCGGCTTTGGCCGCCGCGCGCAACCCTCTACTCAATTTTTTGATGGTCGGAGATGAAGTCCGGGTCGCAGCCGCGATCGCGGGCCATGCGGGTTTGGCCGAAAAATGCGTCGTGCGCCATGCGCCGGATGTGGTCGCCGGCGATGAAAAGCCAACTCAGGCCCTGCGCCGCGCGCGAACGACATCGATGGGTCTGGCGATCGATGCGGTCAAGCAGGGCGAAGCAGGCGCTGCGGTGAGCGCGGGCAATACCGGCGCCTTGATGGCCATGGCCAAACTTGCCTTGCGCATGTTGCCCGGCATCGACCGGCCAGCGCTTGCGGCTTTGGTGCCAACGCTGGGCGATCATGATCTGGTCATGCTCGATCTGGGTGCCAACACCGCCTGCGATCCGCGCAACCTGGTACAGTTCGCGATAATGGGCGCTGCTTATGCGCGCATTGTCAATGGTTTGACCAGCCCGCGGGTGCGGCTGCTCAACATCGGCAGCGAAGAAACCAAAGGCACCGCTGATTTGCGCGATGCCGCTGCATTGCTCAAACAAGTCGACGGCGCTCTGGCGTTTACGTTTGACGGATTTACCGAGGCCGACAAGTTGAGCCGGGGTGATGTCGACGTAGTCGTGACCGACGGATTTTCGGGCAACATTGCGTTGAAAGCGATGGAAGGTGCCGCGCGGTTTGTCGCGGATCTGTTGCGGCGCAGCTTTTCCAGTTCGTTGCGGTCAAAATTCGGTTTTCTGATTTCACGGCCGGCAACCGAACTGCTGCGCCATCATCTCGATCCCAACAATCATAACGGGGCCCTGTTTGTCGGGCTGAACGGTATCGTGGTCAAAAGCCATGGCGGTGCGTCTGCGCTGGGCGTGGCCCATGCGATTGAGATCACCGCACGCCTGCTGGAGGAAAATCTGACCAAGCGCATTGCCGCCGACCTTGCCAATGTCGGGATCGAGACAATCAACAATCCGGTTCGGGCGAGCCATCGCAGCCCGGACGAAGTTGCGTCGGAGCATGAAGCATGACCCAATCCGTGCTGCGTTCGGTGCTTCGCGGCAGCGGTTCGGCGTTGCCCGAACGGTGTGTGACCAATGCTGAAATGGCAACCATGGTCGATACCACCGACGAATGGATCGTCGAACGCACCGGTATCAGGGCGCGGCATATCGCGGGTGAGGGTGAAACCACCAGTTCGCTCGCAACGCTTGCGGCTCGGCGCGCGCTTGACGCGGCCGGCTTTGATGCTTCGACGATCGATTGCATTATTCTGGCGACAGCCACACCTGACCAGACCTTTCCGGCCTCTGCGACGATCGTGCAGAACAATCTTGGCTGCCGTGGCGGGATCGCGTTTGACGTGGCGGCAGTCTGTTCCGGCTTTCTCTATGCGCTGACCACCGCCGATGCGCTGTTGCGCGCGGGCAATGCGCGCCGCGCACTGGTCATTGGTGCCGAAACGTTCAGCCGCATCCTCGATTGGGAAGACCGCACAACGTGTGTGTTGTTCGGCGATGGCGCGGGCGCGGTCGTGCTCGAAGCGGTGGATGTCGATCCTGCTGACCCGTTGGCTCCCGGTATACTGGCCAGTCGGCTCCATGCCGATGGCGCCTACAACGATCTGCTTTATGTCGATGGTGGGCCGTCAACGACGCAAACCGTAGGCAAATTGCGCATGAAGGGCCGCGAAGTGTTCCGTCATGCGGTCGTAAACCTGGCCAGCGTGCTCGAAGAAGTGCTCGGGCAAGCGGGGCTGACATCGGCGCAGCTTGATTGGGTTGTGCCACATCAGGCCAATTTGCGCATTCTGGACGCAACGGCGCGCAAATTGTCATTGCCGGCCGAAAAAGTCATCGTAACGGTTGATCACCACGCCAACACGAGCGCCGCATCTGTGCCGTTGGCTTATGACGAGGCCGTGCGCGACGGACGAATCAGGCCTGGCGACTTGGTAATGTTTGAGGCGATGGGCGGCGGCTTTACCTGGGGTGCGGCGCTCGCCCGGGTCTGAAAACAATCTAAAATCATTGCAAATCTGTTGCGAATCACCCGTTTGCGAGGTGACAACGCATTGCGTACCCCTGAAAACCCGTTATCTTGGGTAACGGGTTATGGGACTTTTTTGCAATTTGGGGGATTACTGGATGCGCTCTGTTGGCACTTTGACGCGGGCCGACCTCGCGGAAAGCATCAATCGTCGTGTCGGCCTGTCGCGTGTTGAATCGTTGGATATGGTTGAATCCATTCTCGATCACCTGTGCGACGCCTTGGCCGAAGGCGAAAATGTAAAAATTTCCGGATTTGGTACCTTCTTGCTGCGGGACAAGGCTGAGCGCGTGGGGCGCAATCCCAAGACCGGGGTTGAAGTGCCGATTACACCACGCCGCGTGCTGACCTTTCGCGCCAGCCAGATGCTGAAGGATCGCATTTGCGCAGGCGATTGATTGTGATCGGATGAACCAGGCTGCCTCGGCCGGAGTGCGAGCGGCGAAAAAATCCGTTGTCGCAAAAGGGCACCGTGGCGCAACCGCGGGTGGCTTGGGTTCGTCCGCCGACATTGTCGGGGATGCCCTGTTTAACGATGGCAAAGAAGACGGCGCATTGCGTACCATCGGAGAGGTGGCGCAGGCGCTTGGATTGCGACAGCATGTTCTGAGGTATTGGGAAGAACATTTCCCGATGTTGCGGCCGCTGACACGGGCTGGCGGTCGGCGCTACTATCGCCCGGCAGACATAGCTTTGCTGGTGGAAATTGACCGCCTTCTTCACCGCGAGGGCTATACCATTCGCGGCGCGCGGCAGACTTTGGCGCGTCCCTTGCCACACCGCGCGGCGGTCGTTGCAGGCGCGCCGGTCGTTGGCGATATTCCGGTTGGGGCTGAAGGGGATGCGCCCCCCGAACAAACTCTGGTGGCTGCGCTTTCGGTCCTGCGTCAACATCTCGAAACGATCCGCACCCGCCTCGCTCGAGCATTATCGGAAACCTGAGCTGCTGGTCTGATCGGGACTGCAATTCGACTAATCAAGCAACTCGGGCCCTAGCGTGGGATCAAGGTCGCGCGGTCGCGTCATTGTGGTCAGGCGGGCGCAGCCGGTGTCGATATCGGCCCAGCGATCGATTGCGCATTCAAGGATGGCAAAAGTCGCCGTGGGGAATTTTTGTTCAACCAGCGCGCGCAAGGGGCTGGTGCCGTCATCGGGAACAAGATCAAAGATCAGATCCTCCAACCCCGGATTGTGCCCGACCATCAACAAGCTGGCAGGATCGCCTTCGACTTCGCGCAGCAGATCGAGCAATGTGGCTGAGCTGGCAAGATAGATCCGCCGGTCCCACGCAATCGGAAACGCCCGGCCCCAGGCCTTGGCCGCGATTTCCAGCGTTTCGGTCACGCGCACTGCTGGCGAGGCGATAACCTGATCGAACTGCCAGTGACTTTCATGCACATGCTTGCCCATCGCGGCTGCGCCACGACGACCACGTGCATTCAACGGGCGATCGAAATCGCGCCCGCGTGCGTCGGTCCAATCGGATTTGGCGTGGCGAAACAGTGCGAGCGTCTTCACGCGGGGTTTCCGGCAATGATGGGGTCGGGGCTGCCGACCGGATCAGAAACACTGCTGGCGATGCTTTGTAAAGCGGCATCAAGTGTGACCCGGCGCACTGGCGTTCCGGCTGGAAAAGCCGTGATCAGTCGCGATGGGAACGCCGCCGACAGCACCACAAAACTGCCCTTGTCCTGCCCGGATCGGATCAAGCGGCCAAAGGCTTGCGCCAGCCGCGCGCGGATAATCGCATCATCGTGTGCCTGCCCGCCACCGGCAAGACGACGCGCGCGATGCAGGATCGAAGGTTTGGGCCAGGGCACTTGTTCCATCACCACAAGCCGCAAGGAATCACCCGGCACATCGACCCCGTCGCGCAAAGCATCGGTGCCGATCAGCGAGGCGCGGGGATCGTCGCGAAAAATATCAACCAGCGTGCCGGTGTCGATGGGATCGACATGTTGCGCATACAACGGCAATCCCGTGCGAGCGAGCCGGTCGACAATCCGTCCGTGTACCGCGCGCATCCGCCGGATTGCGGTAAACAGCCCAAGTGCCCCCCCACCGGCAGCCTCGATCAAGCGAGCATAAGCCGCCGCCAACGCGCCAATATCGCCGCGCGGGACATCGGT
>CAIPWG010000434.1 GCA_903868655.1 uncultured Sphingomonadales bacterium | reverse complement strand
GGCGGGCCAACAGCGCACCTTCCGAGGCGGGTCGACGATCACCACGTCGCACCCCTGCAGCCAACAAAGGGATGACCAACCGAGCGCAATGTCCATGCCAGCGCCTCTTTCGAACAGACCACTGCATTGTCATGGATGGCCGAACAGGCCTGCGACAGCGCAGGCGTGCCCGGATCGAGCGCAACGTGCCCTGGCCCAAATACCGGCTGCGCTCCCACCGTGCCGATCACACCAGCCGCAACCAGCATGTAGAATACGGTACAGATGCCCAGGCTGCCAATCAGCCCGATCGGCATATTGCGCTGGGGGTTGGTGGTTTCTTCGGCTGCGGTAGATACCGCATCAAACCCGACATAAGCAAAGAAGATCGATGCCGCTGCGCCCGAAATCCCGGTAAAGCCCAGAGGCGCAAACGGGGTGAACTGACCCGACCGGATCACCGGCAGTGTCAGCGCCACGAACAGCGTCAGCGCGGCAATCTTGATCGCGACGAGCACGGCGTTGACCGTGGCGCTTTCCTTGGTGCCCAGCACCAGCAGCATCGTGATCACCGCCGCAATCGCCATTGCTGGCAGATTGATCAGCCCGCCATCGAACGGCCCGCGCACGAATTCCAAGGGAACCGTGACATGGAAACTGTTCTGGACAAACCCGATCATATAGCCCGACCAGCCGACCGAGACCGCGCCGGCAGCGATCGCATATTCGAGAATCAGCGCCCAGCCGACCATCCATGCGACGAGCTCGCCCATCACCGCATAGCTGTACGTGTACGCCGAACCGGAAACCGGCACCATCGCGGCCATTTCGGCATAGCACAGCGCGGCGACCGCACAGACAAACCCGGCAATGATGAAACTGAGCATCATGCCCGGCCCCGCCTTTTGCGCAGCCTCTGCCGTCAGCACGAAAATGCCGGTTCCGATGACGGCACCGACACCCAGCATGGTTAATTGAAACGCACCCAGCGACCGATGCAACGATTTTTTCTCAGCCGTGGCAAGAATGGCGTCGAGTGATTTGACGCGACCAAACATTGAATTCTCCCGCCTTGGTCCACTGCTTGCCCCCGTCGGCTCATTCGCGCACAGCGCTGTGGCCGACCTGATTGCAGTGGAAACCAGGTTATGGTTGACGACGCTAGCCGCATGACTGCGCACGGCAAAGAGCTTTTTGTGCATTCCCCTGCCTCTTGCCCTCGGCGACAGGCAGCCTAAAGCATGACAGCAGCGCAAGCGGAGCGGAAAACCAACCATGTCGACGACATTCCAACTTGATACTTCGACCAGCCGGGCCCATCCGACACCTGCTCCGATGAAACGGCTGACTGTGCCGCAAGTGCGTGAGCGCAAAGTCGCAGGCGTTACCGCCGAACCCATCGTGATGCTGACTGCCTATACCGCACGTCAGGCGCAACTGCTTGATACGCATTGCGATTTGCTGCTGGTGGGGGATTCGCTGGGACAAGTGATCTATGGCTTGCCGTCAAGCGTGCCGGTCACTTTGGACTTGATGATAGCCCACGGTGCGGCGGTGGTACGCGGCAGCTATCATGCAGCCGTCGTCGTCGACATGCCGTTTGGCAGCTACGAAGCCTCTCCCCAGGACGCCTTTGCCAGCGCTGCGCGGGTGATGAAAGAAACCGGGTGTGCTGCGATCAAGCTCGAAGGGGGCGAGGCGATGGCTGAAACGGTCGCCTTTCTGGTGCATCGCGGCATTCCGGTCATGGGCCATGTCGGCCTGACCCCACAGGCGGTCAATGTACTGGGCGGTTACAACGCACGCGGGCGCAGCACGGCCGAGGCTGACAAAATTATTGCCGACGCACGCGCGCTCGAAGCCGCAGGCGCCTTTGCCATCGTGATCGAAGGCGTGGTTGAACCGATTGCCGTGGCGATTACCCAGGCTGTCGCCTGCCCGACCATCGGCATTGGCGCCTCGGCCCAATGCGACGGCCAGGTTCTGGTGACCGACGACATGCTGGGCATGTTCGAACGTGTGCCCCGCTTTGTCAAAATCTATGAAAACATAGCCGAAACCATCGGCAACGCTGCCGCCCGCTATGCCGCTGACGTCCGCGCGCGCAGTTTTCCGGGGCCAGAACAAACTTATCAGCCACGCAAGGGTGCATCCGAATGACCGCCATCGCCCATATGCCATCGCCAGAAGGAAGGGGCTAGTACGGTGCTGCGCGCATTTGCCGGATCGCTCTGGTTCACACTCGCCGCCTTGTTGGCAGCGATAGCGTATGGCTGGTTCAATACCGGATCGCTGACCGCCACGGCAGAACTGGTGTGGATCGTGCTCGTGCTCGGTGTGCTGGAAATTTCTCTGTCGTTTGACAATGCGGTGGTCAATGCGGCCGTGCTGACCGATATGGATGCTGCATGGCAACGCCGGTTTTTGACCTGGGGCATGGTTATCGCGGTATTCGGGATGCGGATCGTGTTTCCGCTGTTGGTGGTCGCGCTGGCTGCAGGACTTGGTCCGGTCGATGCCTTGCGCTTGTCGCTGACCGATCCGGCCCGGTATGAAACCATCGTCAGCAGTGCACACGGGGCAATTGCGGGGTTTGGCGGCGCGTTTCTGATGCTGGTCGGGCTCGATTATTTCCTCGATGCCGAAAAGACATTGCACTGGATCGGTTGGATCGAGAGAAAACTGGCAGCGCTGGCCCTGATCCACGCCGCAAGCCAGGCGCTGGTGCTTATCCTGCTGCTCATCATCGCGCGATTTTTGCCGGAACATGAGTCGCTGGTGTTCGTCGAAGCGGGTATCGCCGGTGTGATCGCGCACGTCGCGGTCGAAGCCATCGGCACAGTGCTGGAAGCGCGCGAGGAAGCAAGGCGGATGGCCGGCGCCCTGGTGCGTTCGGGTCTTGGCGGGTTCGTCTATCTCAACGTGCTCGACGCATCATTCAGCTTTGACGGGGTGATCGGCG
>CAIPWG010000433.1 GCA_903868655.1 uncultured Sphingomonadales bacterium | reverse complement strand
TTTGTTTTCCTATTTTTTAATATTCCGCACTTCGAGCACTCGTCGTAAACATCATACACGTTTCCACATTTTTCACAAATAAAGTGAGCATGATCGGAAATATCGGCATCAAAATGAACATTATCTTTTGTATCAATTGAAATAATCGCGCCTTTATCCTTAAAATTATTCAGAACTCTATAAACCGTCCCTTGGCTTATATTCGGCAATTTTTTCTTCAGTGATCAGGATGAGCGGTGAAGGAAAAATGATCTCGGCCCAGCGTAGTTATCGAGACAAAGTCTCAGTGGTCTTTTGGCTGGGCCTTATCCATCCAATGCAAGAAAATCAGATGACAGCAGGGATTGATGCTTATCCAGCCATGCCTTCGCTGCCTCCCAACCCGGTGCTAGCGTCGCGACGTAATCCCAAAACTCGCGGCCATGCGACCGATGCCGGAGGTGGGCAAGCTCATGCGCCACGACGTAATCGAGCACCTTCTTCGGCGCGAAAATCAGGTGCCAGTTGATAAGCACGTTACCCTCTGGCCCGCATGATCCCCAGCCGTTGGCAAAGTCAGCCACGCGGATAGACCGGGGCACAAGGCTATGGCGCTTGCCGTAATCGGCGGCGATCTCGTTCACGTCGCGCCGGGCGCGCTGTCTCAGCCAGTGCTTCAACTCGCTGGCGACAAGCTGGTCGGGATCGTCGCCGGTCCAGTGCGGCAGATCGACGATGAAGCCGTTGCGATAGGTGATGCTCGCCCGCTCGGCATCAGTGCGGCGAACGGTGAGCGGCATATTCCGGCCCCGGTATGGTATCTTCAATCCGGTCATGAACCGCGGCACGGCATGGCGACTGGCGGCGATGCGTTCCATGTCGCGCATGGTGTTGAACAGCCACTGCCGCTTGCGGTCGAGGAAACCCGCGATGTCGGCGTCACCATCGGTGGTCAGCGCCATCACTTCGACATGGCCCATCCCTTCGACTGAGCCCCGATTGGACCGGGCACGGTCAGGTCTGCACCGAGCGCAGCGAGGGAAACGTCGCTCACAGGAGTGGTGCGGGCAGCCGGCCGAAGGGCGGCAACACGGTCCGCATGAGCGCGCGTTGCATGGCCTGGCCGGGTTCGGTCAGGGGCGTGGATTAGTCATGGAAGGGGATGTTTTCTTGGACCGATCGGGCTTCGATTTGGGGCAGTCGAAAGAGCTTGGCACCGCCCTTGCCGCGTTGCTTGGCAATGATCTCTGTGGTTTACCGTGTTCCGCATGAGGGAGCCTCTCGATATCGAAAAATTCATTACCGATTGGCGCGATACCGGCGGTTTGGAACTCGCCAATTCGCAGAGCTTCATCAACGGCCTTTGCCATCTGCTTGGGGTCGATGCGCCCGCCGGTACGCTTCAGCAAGAGGGCTTTCGCTAGCCCGAGGCGCCTTCTGCAGTTCTCGGTTCTACGTGGTCGGCACCTGGACCCGGCAAGGCCAGAACTTCACTGAGTAAGCGCGTGCTGGTGTCCTTGTCGCGCCCTCCATCCCCGCCCACTCCCATCGCCTGGCCAATCAGCAGCAATGCCGGGCCATCTGATGCAGCTGCGTTGACCGTCAAGCCAAGCAGGTCCAGCCGCGTCCTGACGATCCGTTCTTCGGGCAAGCTGGCGCTTTCGATCATCAGCGCGGGCGTTTTGCCAGGTAGGCCTGCGGCCATCAACTGCGTCGCCACTTGGGCTGCCGAAGCTTTGCCCATGTAGATCGCGGTGGTTGCATCGGGGTCGGCGAGCGCATGCCAGTCAAGGTCCAAGGCTTCGCCGGAGCGGGCGTGCGCGGTGACAAAGGTCAGTTTGCGGGCTAGCCCGCGAAGTGTGAGCGAATTGCCGACCGAGGCCGCGGCTGCGCTAGCCGCAGTGATCCCGGGGCAAATCCTGACCGCGACACCCGACGCACGACAAGCCGATAGTTCTTCATTGGCACGGCCGAAGATTGCGGGGTCACCGCCCTTCAATCGGACCACACGCAATCCCGCAAGCGCGGCTTCGACAATCAAGCGGTCGATGCTCGGCTGATCTTTCGAATGCCGACCCGATCGCTTGCCCACCGAGACCTTCCGCGCACCACGCTGCGCCAGATCGAGCACGCCGGGGCCGACCAGCGCATCGTAGAAGATGACGTCGGCAGCTCCGATCAGCCGCTCGGCTTTGCGCGTCAACAGCTCGGGATCGCCCGGTCCCGCGCCAACCAGCCAGACCATGCCCGCAGGGAAATCATGCGCCGAACCAGTCATGAAGCGACCTCCAGGGTGAACGCGTTTCGTTCGGCAAGAATGGCCGAGATGGCCGGACGGCAACTGCCGCAGTTGGTACCCGCGCGCGTTGCCGCGCCCACGGCCATGACATCGCCCGCCCCCGCGCAGACCGCTGCGCCGATCTCCTTTGCGCCGATGCCATGGCAAATGCAGACGATCGGCCCGCGATCCGGCTGGGGAACCGATGGTCGCCCGGCGAGCAACTCTACCGAAGCGGCCGCGGTCGAGCCCAACTCGCCTGCCACCCAGTCGCGCGGCGGGAGTGTGCCCGAACGTGTGATGTAAAGCGCCGCGATAAGGGTTCCTGCTGCATCACGCACTGCAATCCGGCGCATCCCACGGGCGCTATCAGACACCTCGATACGTTCACCCGGGGGCAGCAAAGCATCGGCATCGATCGCACCCATGCCGGCGAGCTCGATCAGCCAGCCACCGGGCGAACGCGACCTGAGCCAATATAAAACGTCCTCGGGCCGGACCGCATCCCTGCTGGCAAGGAACGCTCGCCATTCGGGCGTGACAGGCGCAATTCGGGCAGCAATCCGCTTGAATGCGGGCTGGCCCGAATGCGGATCAGTGAGCGAGAGAGCAAGCCGATTGACCCGTCCTTCGCTCGCGAATGCATCTGTCCAGTGCATTGGCGCGTAAATCTCGCCACAGCGTTGCGCATCGGTGACGAGCAACCGGAAGACGCTTTCGCCTGTGGCGGTGGTGATTCGGGCCAGCTCGCCATCGATCAGACCTTGTTCGGCGGCATCGGCCGGGTGCATTTCGAGCAGCGGCTCGCGGCGGTGTTGCGACAAGGTTGGCGAGAGCCCGGTGCGGGTCATCGTGTGCCACTGATCGCGGTAGCGGCCGGTGTTGAGCCAAAGCGGAAAATCTGGATCGATCACCGACATGCGCGCCGCAACCGCGACCATCTGCGCTCGGCGTGTGGGTGTGGCAAAACCCTTCGCGAACGGGTGCAGACCCCCCCACCTGAATGGCCTAAGTGCTTCATATTCACTATCGCTCAGCCCGGCCTTGCCCGACAAGTCGAACAGCTTGCCGTGCCGCTTGGCCAGCGCGGTCAAGCTTGCATATTCACGAAACACTGCTGCGGCATTGGCGAAGGCGAACGCATCGCCCCATCCCATCTGCCCGGCGACATCGCAAATGATCCTCCAGTCAGCGCGGGCTTCTCCCGGAGCGGAAAATAAGGCACGCTGGCGGCTGACCATACGCTCGGAATTGGTGACGGTGCCGTCCTTTTCGCCCCATGCCAGCGCAGGCAAGCGAATGTGGGCGAGCCGCGCAGTGTCGGTTTCGGCGATCACGTCGCTGACCACGACCGTCGAGCAACACGCCAGCGCCTCACGCACGAAGCCGGCGTCGGGCATCGAGACCGCGGGGTTGGTCGCCATCACCCACAGGAACTTGATCCGACCATCGTGGACCGCCTGGAACATCTCGACCGCCTTGAGTCCGGGCCCAGCGCACACATTGTCGCTCCCCCAAAACTCCGCCACATCGGCGCGTTCGGGCTCGGAAAAACCAAGATGACAGGCGAGCATATTTGCCAGGCCACCGACCTCGCGCCCGCCCATCGCGTTGGGCTG
>CAIPWG010000432.1 GCA_903868655.1 uncultured Sphingomonadales bacterium | reverse complement strand
GAACACCTTTTGGGATGTTACTCACTTTCCAGGCGAGCGCCTTCGACCACTCGGCCACCGCTCCGCATGCTCTGGAAGCCGTGCGCCCTAGCCGCATGGCGGGGGTTTCGCAAGGGCGCAGGCGGTGGCATGGTGTGATAATGTCGACACCCCGCTTTTGTTTTGCCCGTCCCGGTTATTTCGCTCTCGCGCTGGCGCTGACGCATGTGTCGGCGATGGCGCGTTCACAGATGGCGGAGGTGCCATCTCCACCCGAAATTGTTGCGCAGGCCCGGCCTGATGAATGGGTTGCGATCGCGCCGGCGGACTTGCTGGTCATGGATCTGGCGCCCGACGCCATGGGGCACGCTCGGCGGGTGGTGATCCAGTTCCTGCCTGCGCCATTTTCACAAGGGTGGATCAGCAATATCCGCAAGCTGGCCGCCGCGCACTGGTGGGATGGCACAAGCGTAAACCGCGCCCAGGACAATTATGTCGTGCAATGGGGCGATCCGGACGGGGATGACAAAGCCAAAGCAAAGCCTTTGGCCCCCGGCCTGATCGACAATGGAGAGGGCGGTTATCTGGTCCCGCGTTTTGCCCTGCCCGCCGGTACAGACACCGCGCTGTCGCTGGGGCCCGATGCCTATGCCCACGAAACACGAATCATCGCCGGATGGCCGGTCGGGCTTGACACAGACCATGCCTGGCCTTTGCATTGCTATGGCATGGTCGGGGTCGGCCGCGACTATCCGCCGGATACGGGCAGCGGCGCCGAACTTTACGCGGTAATCGGGCAAGCCCCGCGGCAGCTCGACCGCAATATCGCGTTGGTCGGTCGAATCATCGAAGGGATCGAATGGCTGTCGATCCTGCCGCGCGGCACCGAGGCGCTGGGGTTTTATGCCAAGGCCTCCGAACGTGTGCCGATCATCGCCATCCGCACCGGCACCGATTTGCCCACCTTGCCGCGGTATCAGTATCTTGCAACCAACAGCCGCACATTCTTGCGCTACGCCGATGCCCGCGCCAATCGAAGAGACCGGTTTTTTGTGCAACCGGCCGGTGGTGTCGATGCCTGTAACGTGCCCGTGCCGGTGCGCCGCGCGCCCTGAACCTGGTGGCATAACAGAACGCTAATTGAACCAGTGCAGAGGGGAGAACACCGCGTGGACGCACCTAAAATGCTTGAAGGCATTCGTATTGTCGATCTGACGAGCGTGGTGTTTGGCCCTTATGCCACCGAGATCATGGCGGATCTGGGTGCTGACGTGATCAAAGTTGAGGGCCTGACGGGGGACCAGTTCCGCCATGCCGGTCAGCCACGCAACACCCCCGGCATGGGCCCGTGCACACTCAATCTCAACAAGGGCAAACGGTCGCTCGCGCTTGATCTGAAAACTGCTGCGGGCAAGGCGGCGCTCCATGCGCAATTGGCTGAGGCCGATGTGTTCATTCACAATGTGCGTGGGCTGGCGATCGAACGGCTGGGCTTTGGCTATGACGCGGTGCGCGCGATCAGGCCCGATATCATCTATGTGCATTGCGTCGGCTTCGGATCGGATGGACCTTATGCCGACCTTCAGGCGTATGATGATGTGATCCAGGCCGCGACAGGCACCACAACGCTGTTGCCCCGTGCCGATGGCAACCCGGCCCCGCGCTACTTCCCCTCGCTGATTGCCGACAAAGTGGCGGGGCTGCACGGCGCTTATGCCATTCTGGCCGCGATCGTGCACAAGCTGCGATTTGGAACCGGGCAATTCGTCGAAGTGCCGATGTTTGAAACCTTTACGCATTTCATGGCGCAAGAACACCTGTTTGGCGCCACGCTGATTCCGCCGCAGGAACCAGCAGGCTATCCGCGCCAGATCGATCGGTTTCGCCAACCTTTCCCGACGGCAGACGGACACATCAGCCTGGTTCCTTATACCGATGCCGCCATGTTGAAAGTCTTTGCCCTGCTGGGTGCAGACCATCTGGTGGACGAAGAACGCTTTGCAACACCACGGGCGCGCGCCGCAAATATCTCTCAGGTTTATGCCGAAATCGCCAAGCGCACGCCCATGCGCACCAATGCCGAATGGAGCGCGCTGTTTGCCCACAACCAGATACCGGCCATGCCGGTGCGCGATCTGGACGACATCACCGATGATCCGCATCTGATCGAGGTGGGCCTGTTTCAGCAGCGCACCCACCCGACCGAGGGCGATTACCTGCATTTGCGCGCACCGGTAAAGTTCTCTGCCGGAACAATCGAAACCGGGCCCGCGCCGACAATCGGGCAGGATAATATCGCGCTGGGCGCGCCTGCGCCGAGCTAACGCTGATTACGCGATAAGCCGTAGCTTCACATCCGCTCTGCTTGCGCCACAGCGTCACTCGCGCGCAGAGCACTGATGATCCGTGTCAGATGCGCCAGATCGCGCACTTCCAGATCCACGACATATGTGTGGAAGGGGTTTTCCCGTTGGGTCATTTCCAGATTCACCACGTTGGCGTGGTTCTTGCCAAAAATGCCCGCCATTTCGGCCAATGTACCGGGACGATTGTACAGTTCAGCGCGCAAGCGGCCCACCGCTCCGTCGTTGGGGGTTTCCCATGACAGGTCGATCCAATCGGCATCGACCCCATTGGCCAATTGCAGGCAATCAATCGAATGAACTTCGACTCCCATGCCCGGACGCCGCAAGCCGACAATGCGGTCGCCCGGCACCGGGTGGCAGCAAGGGGCCAGCTTGAACGCGGCCCCCGGGGTCAGGCCGCGCACCGCAATCGTGCGTTGCTGGCGTGGCCAACTGTCTTGTGGCCATTCTTCGCCTTGCGGCAGATTGACCGCACTGCCGGGCACCAGCGCCTCCATCACCTGTCGGTCGCTCACGCGGGCCTGGCCGATGGCCACCATCAATTCTTCATCGTTGTTGAACTTCAGGCGTTTTATCGCTTCTGCCAGCGCTTTTTTGCCGATCTTGGTCGGCAGGCGATCAACAATTTCATCGTAAAGTTTGCGCCCGATCACCGCGATATCGGCGCGTTCTTTTTGTCGCACCGCGCGGCGGATCGCGGCGCGGGCCTTGCCCGTTACCGCAAACGACAGCCACGACAGCTGCGGTTCCGACGTGCGGCTGCGGATTATTTCCACCACATCACCATTGATCAGGGGAGTGCGCAGCGGCACATGCCGCCCGTTGATTTTGGCCCCGACTGCGGCGGCCCCCAGATTGGTGTGCACGGCAAAGGCGAAATCGATTGGGGTTGCGCCCTTGGGCAACTGGAACAGCGCGCCTTTGGGCGTGAAAGCAAAGATGCGATCCTGATACATCGCCATGCGCGTGTTTTCGAGCAGCTCTTCGGGATCGTGGCTGGCATCGAGAATTTCGACGAGATCGCGCAGCCAGCCAACCTGGCCATCGGGCTGCACCCCACCCTGCTTGTAGGCCCAATGCGCCGCCAGACCATATTCGTTGGTTTGATGCATGTCTTGCGTCTTTATCTGAACTTCGACCCGCATCGCGTTGTTGTAAATGAGTGAGGTATGCAGGCTTTTGTATTCGTTGAGCTTTGGCGTGGAGATATAATCCTTGAACCGCCCCGGGATCATCTGCCATGTGCGGTGCAACAGGCCGAGTGCACCATAACAGTCCTCGACCGTTTCGGTGATCACCCGAAATGCCATGATATCGGTGATCTGTTCAAACGAGACATGGCGCTCGGCCATCTTCTTCCAGATCGAATATGGATGCTTTTCGCGGCCAGCGACTTCCACCCGCATCCCGGTGCCGGCGAGGACTTGTTTGATTTCCAGTGCGATGGCATCGACCTGCCCCTCGCCCGCCGCGCGGATCGCTTCGAGCCGCCCGGTGATCGTGGCATAAGCATCTGGTTCCAGCTGTTGAAACGCCAGCAACTGCATTTCGCGCATATATTCGTACATGCCGACGCGCTGGGCCAGTGGCGCATAGATTTCCATGGTTTCACGCGCGATGCGGCGGCGCTTGTCCTCGCTGCGGATGAAATGCAACGTGCGCATGTTGTGCAACCGGTCAGCCAGTTTGACCAGCAGAACGCGCAAGTCTTCGCTCATTGCCAACAGGAACTTGCGCAAGTTTTCCGCTGCACGTTCGTTCTCTGTCATCGTTTCGATTTTTGACAGCTTGGTCACGCCATCGACCATGCGCGCCACATTGGCGCCAAACAGCCGCTCGATCTCGGCGGTGGTGGCCAGCGTGTCTTCGACCGTGTCATGCAACAGCGCGGTCATGATGGTTTCCTGATCGAGCTTCAGCTCGGTCATCAGGCCCGCCACTTCGACCGGGTGCGAAAAATAGGGGTCGCCGCTCGCGCGTTTCTGTGCGCCGTGTTTCTGCACGGTATAGACATACGCGCGGTTCAGCATCGCCTCGTCCGCATCAGGGGCATAAGCGAGCACGCGCTCGACAAGTTCGTATTGGCGCAACATGATGACCGCACGATGAAGCCACATCGCGGTGAAGAGCAAGGAAAAACGCCCTGAATGCGGATATGATTCGTTGACGTTTTCGTGGTTAACCTGCGGCCAGGATGAGCAAGGCAACGCCCCTTGTTGCGATGATCGCGCCGCGCGCTGCGACCCCTTTGGCACGCGCGTTCGCGGCCTTGCGCGCAAACCGCTGGCCCGACCGGGCGCGGGTACGCGTCCTGTCGATCTTTATCCTGATCGCTTACACACGAATGATGGCTCACGTATTTGCTGAGGCAACAGGCCATATCGGCAGCGATTTTCTGGCATTCTGGGGGGCCGGCAGGCTGGTCCTGGCCGGTCTGCCATGGGATTCGTATTCGCTTGCTGCCGAAACCGCGGCCCAGGCGGCCAGCCATACCGGGCAACTGGTCGCTTATGTCAATCCGCCGCCTTATCTGTTTCTCGCCGCGCCCCTGGGCCTGATGCCATACGGCATGGCGTGGCTGGTCTGGGCCCTGGCCGGCTGGGGACTGTGGTTCGCGGTATGCCGCCGCTTGTTGCCCAACGACCCGCTGGTCGTGCTCGCCTCACCCGTGGCTTATCTCGCGGCGTGCCATGCGCAAAACGGGTTTGTCACCGGCACTTTGCTGGTGGGCGGGGTGCTTGCGCTCAGCCACTCGGAAAAGCGCGGGACAATTCTTTCTGGTGCGCTGTTCGGCGCGCTGGTGATCAAGCCGCATTTGGCGCTCCTCGTGCCGCTCTGGCTGATGGCAGGGCGGCGCTGGAGCGTGCTGTGCGCAGGCGCCGCTTCGGCCCTGGCGCTGTGCCTGCTGTCAGCGCTGGTGTTTGGCGCTGAAACCTGGCTCGCATGGCCCAGAAGTTTCGCGGTCAGCGCAACCCTGATGGCGCAAACCAGTGGTCCGTTCTTTCTGCGTATGGCCACACCTTATGCGCTGTTGCGCGTTTGGGCCACGCCCGAAGTGGCGTTGGCCGGGCAAATCATCATCACGCTGGTGCTGGCGACGCTCGTGTGGCGCACCACGCGGCGCCTCGGTATCAATGCCGGAACCGGCGCGCTGATGCTGGCGGCCACAGCGGTCGCATCTCCCTATCTGTTCAGCTATGATCTTCCATTCCTGATCCAACCGACGCTGTGGCTGGTGACCGCTGCGCACGCGCAAGGCTGGCGGGCCTGGGAAAAGCCGGCAGTGATTGGCCTGTGGCTGGCCCCTCTGGCCACGCGTGCCCTGGCACTGCCGCTTCACGCCAATCTGATGCCATTTGCCGGGCTGCTGCTGGTGGCCATGATACAGTCACGGCTGAAGACTGCTCAATCGCCCATCAGCGGTTGAAGTGGTGCGCTGTCGGGCGGCAACAGCCCGCTCAGCCGCGGATCGCGGAAGACCTCGACAAACCGCGCCACCGGCATAAACCCCTGGGCCTGGTAAAACGCGACTGCACGCGGATCATCCAGCGTGCACGTATGCAGCCACACCCGCGTCACCGGGGTATCGTCGCCACGGGTCCACGCGCGTTGCAACGCACGCCGCATCAGCCATTTGCCAAACCCCTGCCCTGTGGCCTTTGGCACAAATCCGAAAAACGCGATCTCACACGCATCAGGGGTTCGAAAATCAAGCTCCATCATGCCGATTTCGACGCGAGCACGGTCGGTTACGGCATAGAGTTCGACTTTTGGATCATGCAGAACGGCAGTCAGCGCCGCATCATCGAGCGCAAGCCGCGACCACCACAGCCACGGCGCACCGACACGGTTGTACAACAACCGATACCGCGCGGGATCGCACGCGGACCACCGCACCAGTTGCAACGGCACATCGGCCTCCATACCCGGGCGGCGCAACGCTTCAGGCAGTGTCGTCATTTCCAGCGCTGTCACAACCACCGCAAGATCGCCGGCAGCCACCGCGTGAAAGCCGTGCGGTAAAGCCGCAGCGCCATCGTGGGCAATCGCAATCAGGCCCAGGTTGCCTCTGGCGGCAAGCTCATCAAAATGGCGTCAATGTTGCCCCCGGTCTTCAGCCCAAACAGCG
>CAIPWG010000431.1 GCA_903868655.1 uncultured Sphingomonadales bacterium | reverse complement strand
CTTTTTTCTTCATTTCCGCTTCCACATTCGTTGGCGGCTGTGACGCTGCAAACATAAGAAATTCCTGTTTGCGAAGGGAAGCTGAATTGAGTTGCGGGGCTATGTACAGTTCCGGATTTGATGATATCTCCTGTGTCGTTATTGATGACTTGAACATTGTAATCGGTTGCACCGGTAAGACTGTCCCAGGTGCAAGTTGATTGGTCTTCGACGCATACAGGTACTGTGGTTGGAGTGGGTGAGTGATCTGGCCAATCATCCGATCGACCGAATGTTGGCGCTGGGTCTGAAAGCGACGGTGAACTCCGACGATCCCGCCTATTACGGCGGCTACATCGGCGACAATTACCGCGCGGTGGCGATGGCCCGGAACCTGTCGCGCGCCGATCTGGCGCAATTGGCGCGTAACAGCCTGACTGGTTCGTTCCTTTCGTCCGAGATGATTGTTGCGCAGTGTGCACGGCTGGATGCGTTCATTGCGTTGAACTGAATATTGGGAATCGCCGCCACCGGTTTGTGATGCTAGGCGGCGGCGCATGTTGTCTATTTCCAATCTGACCGTGCGCCTTGGTGGGCGCGATATCATTGCTGGCGCCAGCGCCGCCATTCCTCCGCGCGGCAAAGTCGGGTTGGTGGGGCGCAACGGCGCAGGCAAATCGACCCTGGTCAAGACGCTGATCGGCGAAATCGACCCTGATGCCGGTTCGGTGGACATGCCGCGCGGCTGCCGTCTGGGCTATATCGCGCAAGAGGCGCCAAGCGGTAATGCGACACCGTTTGAAACAGTGCTGGCGGCAGATGTGGAACGTGCGGACTTGCTGGTTCGGTCTGAAACCGAACAGGATCCGGATTTGCTGGGTGATATCCACGAGCGCCTGATCGCAATTGATGCCTATACTGCGCCTGCCCGCGCGGCGCGGATCCTTTCGGGCCTTGGGTTTGACGAAGTGGCACAAGGCCAGCCGCTGGATTCTTTTTCGGGAGGCTGGAAAATGCGCGTGGCGCTCGGCGCCCTGCTGTTTTCCGAACCTGATGTGCTGCTGCTCGACGAACCGTCGAACCACCTCGATCTCGAAGCGACGCTGTGGCTGGAAAACTTCCTCAAAGCCTATCCTGCGACTTTGCTGATCATCAGCCACGAACGCGATCTGTTAAATACCGTCGTCGACCATATCTTGCATCTGCAAGTCGGTAAATTGACGCTGTACCCCGGCGGATACGATGCGTTCGAACGGCAAAGATCCGAACGCGCTGCACAAGCCGCATCGTTTGCAGCTGCCCAGGAAACCCAGCGGGCCAAGCTGGCGGATTATGTTGCGCGCAACAGCGCGCGCGCATCCACCGCGCGGCAGGCGCAGGCGCGCGCCAAAATGTTGGCCAAGATGCAGCCGATTGCAGCGATCAGCGAAGACCCTTCGCTCAGCTTTGATTTTCCCGATCCCGATGAATTGCGTCCGCCACTGATTACGCTCGACCTTGCCAGCGTCGGATATGGCGAAAAGGCCATTCTGAAACGGTTGAACTTGCGGATCGACCCTGATGACCGGATCGCATTGCTTGGCCGCAACGGCAACGGCAAGACCACGTTGGCCCGCCTGCTGGCGGCGCAGCTGCCAACGATGGACGGCGACATGAGCACCAGCGCAAAAATGCGCGTCGGCTATTTCACCCAGTACCAGGTCGAAGAATTGGCGGGCGACGCGACCCCGCTGATTCACATGCAGCGTTCAATGCCGTCCGCGACGCAGCAGGCTGTGCGAAGCCAGTTGGGGCGTTTTGGCTTTTCAGGTGGGCGTGCGACTGCCGAAATTCGCACTCTGTCAGGGGGTGAACGCGCGCGGTTGGCGCTGGCGCTGGTTACGCGACATGCACCGCATTTGCTGATCCTGGACGAACCGACCAACCACCTTGATGTCGATGCGCGCGAGGCCCTGGTACAGGCGTTGAACAGCTACAAGGGCGCGGTAATCCTGATCAGCCACGATCGGCACATGGTCGAACTGACCGCTGACCGGCTGGTGCTGGTCGATGACGGCACCGCTCGCACCTTCGACGGCGCCATGGACGATTACATCGATTTTGTGCTGGGCCGCAATCAACCCAAAGTCGAAGGCGAGAAATCGAAATCGGGTGGCAAGGCCGACCGCAAGGCCAATGCCCAATTGCGCGAACAGTTGCGCGGGATGAAAAAGAAAGTCATCGATGCCGAAGCCCAGTTGGCCAAGCTTCAGATTGAAATCAACGCGCTGGATCGTGCAATGTTTGAACCTGCCAGCGCTACGATCGAACTCTCCAAACTGTCGATGGGCGAATTGTCCCGCCGGCGGGGCGTTGCTGCGGCCAAGCTTGAAGAGATCGAGGCGAGCTGGATGGCGCTGAGCGAAGCCTATGACATGGCAATGGCCGAGGGTCAGGCACAGATCGCTTGATCCCAAAAAGCACCCCGGAACCGACTGACAGTTCCGGGGTCAGTGCAGGCGGCATCACATGCCGGGGCTTAGACCATGGGTGATACCGTCCTGAGCTCGGGCCTGGTCCATCCTGCTAGAAATGGATGATGATATCGCCGGCCACCAACAGCTGATGGTTCTTGGCAAAAGCGGTGTTGCCCGACGAAAAGTCGTT
>CAIPWG010000430.1 GCA_903868655.1 uncultured Sphingomonadales bacterium | reverse complement strand
GGTGCGAAAAGACCGCACAGAACTTCGCATCCATTGTAAGTTTTGCCGCTGGCCTATGTTTAATAAAATTCGTCCACACGGCCTAATTCAGCTGATGGGCACCAGCCTGATTTGAGAGTTGCTCGATCAAGCACCAACGTGAGAACTATCGGCACGGTCCTCCCGAACGAAAGCATTCAAAATCAGAGATTATTGGTGGCTGAACTCTCGGACTCTTGGCAAGACAACAAGACAGTCGCTTACGCAGGCGCCAGGCGTTGAACGTTGCTTCCCTGCCGCACATCAATCAGGATGAGAACATTGATGATATCGTCGCGAAAGCGAAGATTGTCCGTCTGCTGACCTCAAAAATTGCTACAGTCCAAACGGCCATGTTTCCGGGGCTCCGCACGGCCGTTCATCGCCTAGCGGCATAACGGCGCGGGTTTGGGCAAACCAGACCCACGCATCAAACTGGTCAGCTAGAACCGCTTCGAAATAGTGACTCGAAAGTTCCGATTGCGGCCGATAGATCACACCAACCGCGCGTTCGAGCAACGTCTGTGAAAGCACCCCGTCCAGACCGTGGCGTTTTCCGCCGCGCCAGTCGGTCAGGCTGCTGGCATGGCCGGCACGACAAAACGCTTCTTCCCAACTGTGCGCGCGCGCCGGGCGCAACTGCATCACCTCCATTGGCGCGCCCCAATCCGACGCTGCAGCCACGGTGCCATGATCGGTGCCAAAGCCGATCAGCACAGCATCTTCGCGCCAGGCGGCGCGGACGAGTTCGCCGATGTTAAATTCACCACGCCAGCCCATGGCGGTGGCAGAGGCATTGCCAACATGGGAATTGTGCGCCCAGATCACTGCGCGGGCATCCGGACGATGCGCCATCAACCGCTGGACCGTGCCGAACATGTGTCGATCGCGCAAATTCCAACTCGCTGCGCCACCCCGATACATCGCGCGGTAGTAGCCTTCCGCCGCCCGCACGATACGCGCGTTCTGTTCGGCGTCGAACCACGCCTCGGCACCCTGCCCGATCCATTTCATGCGATCATGCAGCAGCGCGCGCAACTGGGCGACAACCTCCGCTTCGCAGCCCGCCATATGCCCCTTGACGACCGACTTGCCATAGTCTTGCGGGTCTTCCTCCCAATGGCCAAGCCGACCATAACGGCGCCGCGCATCGGCGGCCGCGACGGGATCGTGCGCATCGAGGTAGGCGATGACGGCATGGATCGATTCGCCCAGACTATAGACATCCATGCCGTGGATCCCTGTCTGTTCCTCCGGGGGCAAGCCTGTATTATGCCTGCGCAACCAGTCGGCAAAGGCCAGCACATCTTCGTTGCGCCACATCCACGTGGGAAATCTCACGAATGGATCGCCTCGCTGCGGGCGCGGCGCGTTGTGGCGAACATAGTCATCGATGCGCGCAATATCGGGCCAGTCGCCTTCGACAGCGACAATATTAAACCCGTGGCGTTCGATCAGGCGCCGCGTGATCGCGGCACGGGCGGCATAGAATTCATGCGTCCCATGGGACGATTCGCCCAACAGTACGATTCGCGAAGCACCAAACCGGTCGAACGGCGCGCCAAAATCTTCTGTGTCGATCTCGGGCAACGGTTCACCCAATTTGCGCAAGATCTCCACTGTGGCATCCCGGTCGGCCTCTTTGCGCAACTCGGTCTCGGGCGACATGCCCCGGTCTGTGCTGGCCATGCTACCAACCTGCCAATGGCGGATACGCTCCACGAACATAAGCATAGGGATATAGATAATCGCTGTAGGGGCTGAAGTCGTTGCCGGGATTTTCATCGTGGTGCAGTGCCGCGCTCGATCGGCGATAAATTGCCCCGCCCAATTCGCGCATCCGCGCATCGAGGCACGCGACGACGCGGGCCGCCGAATGCACGCGCCACGCAGCCTGCGCCAGCGCCTCGAG
>CAIPWG010000429.1 GCA_903868655.1 uncultured Sphingomonadales bacterium | reverse complement strand
CATGGACCACATCGCCAACGATCTGTCTGCGCACTACAATTTCCAGGAAAGCGGCTTCAAGGGCGACCTGAAGCTTGGTTACCTGTACTATTCGCAGCGCATCGCCGAAGATTGGCATTCGAACGGCTCGATCAACGAAGCCACTGGCTCGACCCCGGCGGAACTCGATCTGGTCAGCGGTCTCAACGGCACGGGTAACCTGCTGTCGGCTGGCGGTCAGACCGGTTTCAACCAGGGTTGGAACCAACAGTTTGATATCACGTTCACCGACAACGCGCCGTATGCCGACCTCAACGTTGACGTGGGCAAGCTGAACCTCGACGCCAGCATCCGCGAAGAAATCTTCTCGGGTAATGGTTGGGCACAGGGCAGCACCGGTAACGCCATTGGAACAGCCAAGGTTGCGCAAGTCGATCCGCGTACCGGAGCCTCGGTCGTCACTTCGTTGCCGTTGCTTGGCTATGACGGTGTGGTCAATGCGGTGAACTTCAGCGAACACGCGACCAACTGGTCAGTGGGCGCGCTGTACAAGGTCACCGACATGCTTTCGACGTTTGCCCGTGCGTCGCACGGCACGCGTTTCAACGCAGATCGTCTGACAAACAGCAGCCCATCGTACTTCAACGCCAATGGTTCGCTCAGCGCTTCGGGTCTGGCCAACGCCGCATTCCCGGTCGACCAGTATGAACTCGGCTTGAAGAACCGCGGTGGTCTGTTCGGCGGACGGTACACAGTCGAATTGACCGGGTTCTATTCGAAGTACACGATCTCTTCGCAGGAAATTTCGGCGACCAACTGCCAGAACATCCTTGGCGTCAACACGCCGACTTGCATCATTTCGGGCAAGTACAAGGACACCGGTCTCGAACTGTTCACAACGTATCGCAACAGCGGGTTCGCTCTCGTGTTGAGCGCGACGTATGACCATTCGAAGGTCGCTGCCAGCCAGAACGCGCCGTTTGCGAGGTCGCCGAACATTCCTGATCTGACCTATTCGGGTCTGGTCAGCTACACGCTGAAGCAGGCTGAACTGGGTCTGAGCGTCAACGGCCAGACCAGCACTTTGGGTGGCGATGGTCGTACTTATGCCGGTTCGGCTCTGTTCGGCCTGTTTGCCAAAGTGCGTCCGGCTGAACACATTCAGCTTGGTCTGGATGTGTATAACCTGTTCAACAGCTATGCGACCCAGGGTGCAGCCGGTTATGCGGGCAACAACCTGTTCAACGCAGGCGTTGCTCAGGGCCGCGCGGTCAAGGGCTCGGTTCGCTTCTCCTTCTGATACCATGATGCGTGTGGTCGCCCTTGTGGCGGCCGCATCAGCAGACATCGGGGTGAAGGGTCAGCGATCCTTCACCCCTTTTTTTGGGCAATTGGCGTAAGGCTTCAGACGGTCTAACGCCGCCGTTGGCGACATTGGAGGAAACATCATGGCTGCCGGCGATACCCGCGCAATCCGATCGATTGTTATTGTTGGCGGTGGTTCGGCGGGCTGGATGACGGCTGCGGCGCTCAGTCGTACTTTGCAACGTGATTGCGCGATTGTGCTGATCGAGTCCGAAGACATCGGTACAGTTGGGGTAGGCGAGGCGACGATACCGCCAATCCGGCTGTTCAACGAAATGCTTGGCATTGCGGAAGCGGATTTTGTCAAAGCCACGCATGGTTCGTTCAAGCTGGGTATCCAGTTCAACGGTTGGACCCGCCCGGGTTCGAGCTATTTTCACCCGTTCGGCACATACGGCAAGCCGTTCGATACAGTGGGGGTCCATCAATACTGGTTGCAAGCACAACGGGCAGGCCCGGTTGATCCGATCGACGACTATTGCATGGCGTGGAATTTGGCGCGGGCCGGCAAGTTTGCACCCCCGTCGCGGGATCCGCGCAATGTGCTCAGCACATATGACTACGCGTATCACTTTGATGCAGTGCGTTACGCGGCTTTTCTGCGCGCCTATTCCGAACAGCGGGGCGTTGTCCGGCACGAAGGCCAGGTGGTGAGTGTTGCGCAGAATAGCGAAACCGGTTTTGTCGAAAACGTAACGCTGACCGACGGTCGGCAATTCGCAGCAGACCTGTTCATCGACTGTTCGGGCTTTCGCGGGCTGCTGATCGAAGGTGCCTTGCAAACGGGTTATGAAGAGTGGGCGCATTGGTTGCCCGCTGACCGGGCCTTGGCGGTTCCCTGCGAATCCACGCCCGATTTCATTCCTTATACCCGGTCCACTGCGCAAAGCGGGGGGTGGCAATGGCGCATTCCGATACAGGGCCGCACTGGCAACGGGTATGTCTATTCGTCGGGGTTCCTCGATGACGAGACTGCCGCGCGCGATCTGGTGTCGCGGCTTGATGGCAAGCCGCTGGCCGATCCGCGCCCCTTGCGGTTTGTCACCGGGCGGCGGCGCAAGTCATGGAATCGCAATGTCGTAGCGGTGGGCCTGTCGAGCGGGTTCATGGAGCCATTGGAATCGACGAGCCTGCATTTGATACAGGCCAACATTTCCAAATTGCTGGCATTTTTTCCAGATCGCGATTTCGATCCGATGGTGATCGATGAATTCAACCGTGTGGCAGCGAATGAAACGGAACGGATTCGCGATTTTCTGATTCTGCACTATCACCTGAACCAGCGCGACGAGCCGCTGTGGCAATATTGTGCGAATATGGCGATCCCCGACAGCCTGCAAACCCGGATCGACCATTTCCGGCGGTTCGGTCGCCTGATTACGCGTGATATGGACTTGTTCGGACCCCCGTCGTGGACTGCGGTTCAAATCGGGCAGGGCAATCTGCCAGAACGCCTTGATCCTGTGCTTGCCTATCGGGAGGCCGATGGGCCCGCTTGGCTGGCGAAATTCAAGGCGGCCATGCTTGCCGAGGCGCAGCGTGTGCCCAGTCATCAGACTTATGTCGCGCAACACTGCGCAAGCCATGGCTGAGGCGTCCAGCCGCCTGCTGTTTGATCAGGCGCTGGAACATCGCGCGGCACAGCGCATGGCAGAAGCTGATGCTGCGCTGACGCAAGCGCAAGCGGCGGCCCCCACCGACCCGCAGATCGCGTTTCTTCTGGCGCAATTGCGTTATGAACGCGGCCTGCCCGCCGCCGCCTTGTTCGAGCATGCTCTGACGCTCAATCCTGGCAATCGCGATGCCTTGCGCAATCTTGCCCTGGCCGAAGCGTCCGCCGGGCAATCTGCCGGGGCAGTGGCGCGGTTGACTGCTGCATTGAGCGCTGCGCCGGGTTGGCTTGACGGTCATCGAGTTCTGGCTTCGTTGCGCTGGAT
>CAIPWG010000428.1 GCA_903868655.1 uncultured Sphingomonadales bacterium | reverse complement strand
TGTGACCAAGGATACTACTTATTTTACCTTCTGGCTGTTGGCTGTCATGAAGCTTATTTTGAAGTAGAGAATAGGCGTCAGTAATCGCTAGGCCACCAGCAATTTGGCCAAAAGACCCAAACTCGTAGCGTCCGTCCATGCAACCGTACGTGTTGCTTAGTTTTTCGCGGTGGCCGGATATCAGTTGTCATGGTCGATCTATGTATCTGATTATTCACGCTATCTGCCGCGCGACGTCGGAGTGAAAGCCTCGTTCTGGTGGACTTTCATCGGCGCCTTTGTCGGTGGCGCGTGGATGATGCTGGTCGGTGATGTCGCCGTCGCGATCTTTCCGGGCCGCGAAATCGTGGGGGCTGTGCTCGACACCGGCAATCTGGTCTGGCCCGGGTTTGGCCCGGTGCTGATAATCTTGTCCTCACTGTCGCTGGTCACGATCACCACGCTCAATCTCTATGGCGGATCGTTGACACTGTTGTCGATCGTCGACAGCTTTACCCATGTCAGCAATCCGGGTCGCGCGCGGTTGGTTGCGCTGGTGCTGCTGGGAGTGGTATCAACCTGGCTGTCGGCGCTGGCTGGCGCGGATGTGCAGAAACTGATCGAAGACTTGCTGTCGGTGCTGATCTACCTGTTCACGCCGTGGACTGCGATCAACCTGGTGGACTTTTTCTTCGTGCGACACGGACATTATTCGGTGCGCGAAATCTTCAATCCTGATGGCATCTACGGCCGGTGGAACTGGCGCGGGATCGGTGCCTATGTCATCGGCTTCGTCGCAATGGTGCCGTGTTTTTCCACGCCGGTCTATGTCGGCTGGGTGGCGCAACGGCTGGGCGGTGCGGATATTTCGATGGTGATCGGGCTGCCTGTGGCGGCGTTGGTTTATGCCTTTGCCTGCCGTTCGATCGATCTGGAGGCCGAACGTGCGCAGATTGCGGTGGCCGATGCGGGTCTTGAACCGGGGTTGACGGCATGATCGGCCGCGCTGCCTTGCTGGCATTGCTGATCGCAACACCCGCGCTGGCCGATGGCCCCAGCGTTGCCCATTTGCCGCCTTTGCAAACCCGGTTCGATCCGCTCGGTCCCGAAGTAACGGCGCTGCCCGGGGCAAATGGCCGGGTGCTGCATTATGCAGATACCGGCGAAGCAGGCTGGCGACCGGTGGTCTATATCGGCGGCACTGGCACCAGCGCGCGGGCGATGCTGATGACCGGTTATCTCGAAACGCTGCGTCGCCAGTTGCACCTTCGGCTGATCAGCGTTGAACGCAACGGATTTGGCGACACCGCATATGATCCGGCTTGGTCGCTGGCCGATTTTGCGGGCGATGTGCGCGCGGTGGTCGATCACCTGGGGGTGACGCAATTTGCCGTGGTGGCGATTTCGGGCGGCGGACCCTATGCCGCGCATCTTGCCGCCGCCATGCCCGACCGGCTCATTTCGTTGCATTTTGCTGCGGCCTTGGCCGACCGGCCAGTGGGCGATGACACCAATTGCGATCTGACCACGCAACAAATGGCCAAAGCCTTGGCGCCTGCGGTCAGCAATCCGCAAGTCTGGTGGGGCTATCCCGCCAGCAGCGCAACCCATGCCATCCCCGGTTTTGCCGATCGCGCCTATGACGAGGGTGCGCGCGCCTTTTTCATCCGCGGGCAAATGGGTAATGCCGCGCCCGAAGCCGCCGAGATGCAGCGTTATTGCCATGCGCATCTGGCCGATTTGGCCCCCGTGTTGGCCAAAGTGACCGCGCCGGTATTCACCTATTACGGCCTCGCCGATCACACTGTAACACCGGGCAATGCCCAATTCTGGCAAAAACAGCTCGGCGGCCC
>CAIPWG010000427.1 GCA_903868655.1 uncultured Sphingomonadales bacterium | reverse complement strand
GCGGCGCACAAATTGTAAATACACTGCGGCAGGGCGTCAGCACGATCTTGCCCACATGCCGCTCGGTCAAAAATTCCGCCTGCGCCTCGGCGATGTCGCGCGTGGTGTTCGGTATTTCTACCATCTCCGATTGTAGCAGTGAAAAACAGGCTCATCGAACCCTTATCTTGCCTTTACATCGCCCCCGGTGATCCAAAGGCAGGCCCCATGTGAGAGGGCGCACGCGCATCGCTGTGCCGGGGCTTGGCAGGACCAGGTATTGGCGCCGGGCACCTGGTTTCAGCCGTTTCAATTGGCGTAAAGCGCAACCTGACATCGCCAACTTGCAAATCAGAATAGGCAGGTGCGACGGATCTGGCCCGGCCACCGCGCAAATCGTCAAGCGTGGCGGGGCAATCGAGCCGATTGATCTGTCCGACCTGGACCCATTTGCCATCATCGCGACGACCGTACACCGGCTTCGGTGCCACGGCAGCCATCGCCGGCGCTGAACGGTTTTCGGGCAGTTTTGGCAACACAATCAGCAGCGGGGAACCCTGAAGCCCCCCCTTCCACAGGACAATATCGCACGCTTGGCCATTACGCAGGCAACCCGGGACGGAAAAGTCATTGCGGTCTGTTTCGATATTGCCCGCCACAAAGTCGCTTGGCAGCTTCGACCCGGCCGGAAAGGTCGACACATGCGATAACGCGGGCTCGGTCGTTGCCGGATCGACCTCGCCCTTGATCTGAAACGATCGTTCTTTGGTGGCTAAGGCCAATCGCGCACGCTGAGCCACATCCGCTTTTTTGCTGTGGGCCAGTGAGGCCAACGCATCGGCGCCATATCGTCCGGCATCAAAGTGCAGAAACTGGTAATCGAATTGGTCCGCAGACACCTCCGCTGCCGAGAGGCGTGCCATTTGGCTGTCCACGGACAGCCGCGCGGGATCGGCAAGGGGAGAAAATAATGCGATCAGGATGGCGAGGATCAGCAGGCTGGCAACCACATTGACTCGTTCAAGCGGCCTTAGCCATGGACCGTTTGAAAGTGTCGCCCAGGTATAACCACCACCGTAGACCACAGCGACCAGCGCAACCGCAGCCGAGCGCACCCGCTGTGGCGTCCAACCATGCTGACCCACGCGCAAGCCGATGGCATAAGCGGCAAGCACAGCCAGCACGAGCATCATCGGTCCCGCAACCCGCCCGGTCCAGCGCAAAGCCACAACCGGCCGATGCGCAGGGTCACCATCGTTGTAGGCTGCATTGAGGTAAAGCAGGGTCACAGTCACCGCCCAGAGCAGAATCCAGGCGGCAAAGCGCGTGCTCCACAACGGCGACAGCCCGGTGAAAAGCAGCGCGACCAGAAACCCGCACCCCAGGACCACCACCAGCGGCAACAGCCACGACAGCAAAGTCAGCCCAAGCGTGCGCATACCGCGCAACAACACCGGTCTTATGTCGGTCAGGTGCACCGACCCTGCAAATGCCATGGCCAGTACCGGACTGCGAAACCAATTGTGTTCGATCATATGCCCGAACCATTCGACATGAATGAGGTCGAACAACCCCTTGCCCAGTTCCAGCACAGCCCCGACCAGCAGTGTGAAAATCAACGACAGGACAAGCTGAAAGCCGCGCATCCAACCATCTTCGAAATGCGCGGCATAGTTTGTAAAAAGACGAAAGCCCTGCGTGCGATGTTCGAGCAACTGGTTGATGATGAACAAGCCGAAGCCGGCACAAAATGCCAGATCTGCCGAGGGCCAGATGCGGACGGCAGAACCCTGCCACAGGGTCGATTCCAACGGCATCCGCCACAGATCATAACCAACCAGCGCAGCCAGGCCTGCCGCAACGGCCACCAGATAGACGACCAACCGACGCGACCGCATGCGTGATAATTCCACCAGCGCGATCACGGGTATAAAGGCGGTCCACAAAGCCAGCGTTGCGAATACGGCGGGATGCAACTGCGCCCAAGTGGGGGCCTCATGCCTCTGCCCGTCGAGCACGGAATAGGACGGGGCCAGTTCAAGCAGACACCACGCCATCAGGCCTTGTAACAAGCCAATACCCAAGCGGGCACCACTGATCCGATGCGGTGCAATCGCACCCGGCTGTCCTGCGTCCTGTTCCAACCGAATTGTCCCCACCGTGATGGCTAATGGTATCGCCCGCCAGAGCGTAAGCAAGCATGATCCACCATTGCGCCGCGCGGATTGCTCGCTACGTTTTGTCGCATGCCTGCGCTCAATACAGTCTATACCGATCTGCCCACGACGATCTTCGAGCATATGTCGGGGCTGGCCCGCGCCAACGGCGCGATCAATCTGGGCCAGGGTTTTCCCGATGCGCCGCCGCCTGCCGCGCTTTCGACGGCGGTGGCACGCGCCATGGCCGAGCGGTCTCAGCATGATCCGCCCATGGCGGGGGTGCCCGAATTGCGCGATGCTGTGGCTGTGTTTTATCGTCGGCGCCAAAGCCTCGATCTGACCCGCGATCAGGTCATCATCACCTCGGGCGCGACCGAGGCAATCGCGGCTGCCGTGCTGGCACTAATCAGTCCAGCAATCATCCTCATGAGTT
>CAIPWG010000426.1 GCA_903868655.1 uncultured Sphingomonadales bacterium | reverse complement strand
CAGGCAAGTGAGCGAACATCATAATACCACTGTTCGGCGCCACGCGCTTGTGCCGAAAGCATGAGATGAAAGGTCGAATCCCCGGCAATATTGATCGAACCAAGGGGATCCATCTGGACCGCAACGCGTAGCGACATGCGCAAAAGTTCCTGATTGAAGACAGCGCCTTTACGGCTGCCAGACGTGGACGATGTGGCGCGGCCAGTGCCACGGCGCAAGCAATATCACATCGATGCGCACGGTATCATCGGTCCGCGCCATCCGTGGCACCAGCGCCTCTGCGACGCGGGCCACACGTTGCAGCCTGCGCGCATCGACCGCATCGGCAAAAGCCGCCACATCACGCCGCCATTTGACCTCGACGAGCGCCAGCACCCGCCCACGCCGCGCCACCAGATCGATTTCGCCCACACCGCGCCCATGCCCGATCCGCTGGCGTCGCGCGACAATGCGATAGCCCTTGGCCATCAGGTAAAGCCCCGCCCAGACTTCGCCACGACGACCATCACGATCCGCGCGACGCGCCGGCGTCATGGCGCTTCTGTCTGCAATTCGAGCGCCCGACGATAGAGCGCGCGCCGATCAAGCCCAAGCGCGCGTGCGACATCCTTGGTCGCCTGCGACATCGGCAGACGATCCAGCGCCTCCAGCAAAGCCGCATCAATCGCCGCGTCATCGGGCGCTGGCGCCGCCACCGGAGGTCCGGCCAGAACGACGATTTCACCGCGCGGGGGATGTTCGCGATAATGTGCGGCCAGTTCTTCGGCGCTGCCCCGGCGACATTCCTCGAACAGTTTGGTCAATTCACGCGCCACCGCAATCTCGCGGCGCGGCAGCAGCTGCGCCATTGCATCAAGCGTATCGGCGAGCCGTGGCCCGGTATCATAGAACACCAAAGTGGCGGCAATCGGTGCCAGTTCGGTCAGCACATCACCCCGTGCCTTGTCCTTGCCGGGCAGAAACCCGCCAAACAAAAAACGGTCGGTCGGCAGACCAGCGAGTGTCAGTGCGGTAATCAGCGCGCTTGGCCCAGGCATGCTGGTCACCATAATCCCCTCGGCCTGTGCGGCGCGGACCAGTCGGTATCCGGGGTCGGATATCAGCGGTGTGCCGGCATCCGATACCAAAGCCACGGGTTCGCGCCGCATCAGGTCGATCAGCGCGTCGCGCGCAGCCGCATCGGCATGGTCGTCGTACCGGCGCAACGGCTTTTTCAGGCCCAGATGCGCCATCAGCTTACCCGTGACGCGAGTGTCTTCGCAGGCTATGGCCGAGACCGCGCCCAGCACATCGATGGCGCGTCGGGTCATATCGCCAAGATTGCCAATCGGTGTTGCGACAATATAGAGGCCCGGAGGCAGCGCGGCGTTATCCGGCGAGAGTGTTTCAAGTGTTTGGTTGTCCATCGGTCCAACATGGACCCGGGCAGGGGAAAGAGGCAAGCAGATGATCACCCACAGCTCCATTGCCAAGGCCCGCGGCACGCTCGTGTGGCGCGTGGCGATCATTGGCGGGCTTTCGCTGCTGGCGGGCTGCGCGGTCGTGCCCAAGGAAAAAGTGCAAGCCCCGGTGCAACGCCCGGTCGAATCCGCACCGCAAGCCAACATCCTGCCCACTGACAGCGATCGCCATCGGGTTGCCCTGCTGGTACCGATGACCGGTACTTATGCCAATGTCGGGCAAGCCATTGCCAATGCCACAACCAAGGCCCTGCTCGACACGAATGCACAGAACCTGCGGATCACCACGTATGACACCGCCAATGGCGCGGGCCCGGCCGCGGCCAAAGCTATCGGCGATGGCAACAAGCTGATCCTCGGCCCGCTGAATGCCGAAGATGTCAACGCTGTGGTTGCCGTGGCGCGCCCGGCACGGGTGCCGATGATCACCTATTCCAGCGATGCTGATGTTGCTGCGCGCGATGTGTTTGTGTTTGGCCAGGTGCCCGGTCAATCGGTGGCGCGCGTGCTGGCTTACGCCCGCGCGCATGGCGTAACCGCCGTCGGCGCGATCATACCGAGCGGCACGTATGGCCAGCGTGTTGCTACGGGACTGTCGGGTGCTGCGCGCACCAGCAATATCCGCCTTACCGATGTCGAAACATACGAACGCACCAACACTTCGGTCGGCAGCGCGATCCGCAGGGTCAAAGCCAAAGGCCAGGTCGATGCGATCCTGATCGCGGATGGCGCACGCATCGCGACTTATGCCGCGCCATTTGCCGCCGGCGTACGGCTGCTTGGCACCGAATTGTGGGCAGGCGAAAGTGCCGTGGCGCAAAGCAAGGCGCTGCATGGGGCATGGTTTGCCACCGTTTCCGATGATCGCTTTGGCCAATTCGACCGGTCTTATACCTCGCGCTTTGCCAACCATCCGCCGCGTATTGCCACCTTGGGCTATGACTCGGTGCTTTTGACTCTGAATGTCGCGCGCAGCTGGAAGACGGGCACGCTGTTTCCCACGGCCAAGCTCTATGATCCGCAAGGCTTTATCGGCATCGACGGGGTGTTCCGTTTCAACGAATTCGGCGTTGCCGAACGCGCCATGGAGGTCCGCGAGGTCAGCAACGGCACTTTCGTCAAAATCGGGCCCGCGCCTGAACATTTTCAGGCGAACGATTACCACCAATAAAGACGGGATAAGCACCCCGCCCGCCTTGCGCGCGATTCGATCGATCCGCTACAGAGGCACTTATGGCCGATGACCTGTTTGAAAAGCTGCCGCCCGCGTCTTCAGCAGAAAGTTACGATGGCTCCGCGATCGAGGTGCTCGAAGGGCTGGAGCCCGTGCGCCGTCGCCCAGGCATGTATATCGGCGGCACAGACGAACGCGCACTGCACCATCTGGTCGCATAAGTGCTCGACAACGCGATGGACGAGGCCGTGGCCGGCCATGCCAACCGGATCGAAATCACGCTGGAAGAAGAGCCGGGTGCTGCCGGGCGCATCAACATCAGCGACAACGGGCGCGGCATTCCGGTCGATGAACATCCCAAGTATCCCGGCAAATCCGCGCTCGAAGTGATCCTGACCACGCTCCATTCGGGGGGCAAATTTTCGGGCAAGGCCTATGCCACCTCGGGTGGGTTGCACGGGGTAGGCATTTCGGTAGTCAACGCCTTGTCAACGCTCACCCGCATCGAAGTCGCGCGCAACAAAGAATTGTACGCGCAGGAATTTTCCTGCGGCCTTGCCAAAGGCCCGCTGCAACGGATCGGCAATGCGCCCAACCGTCGTGGCACCACGGTCACCTTTGTGCCCGATGCGACCATCTTTGGCGAGGACGCCCGGTTCAAACCGGCGCGGCTGTTCCGCCTGGCGCGGTCGAAGGCCTATCTGTTTGCAGGCGTTGAAATCCGTTGGAAATGCGCAGCGTCGCTCGCCAGCGACGATGTACCGGCCGAAGCCACATTCCAGTTTCCCGGCGGGCTTGCCGACCATCTCGCCGAACAAGTGTCGGGCCGCGAATGCGTGACCGCGATCCCGTTTGCCGGGAGTCAGGATTTTCCGGCGGGCCCCGCAGGCGAAGAAATGGGCCGGGTCGAATGGGCAATCGCCTGGCCACTGTGGTCGGACGGATCATACAGCTATTATTGCAACACTATTCCGACCCCTGATGGTGGTACCCACGAACAGGGCCTGCGCGCGGCGCTGACGCGCGGCATCCGCGCCTTTGCCGAACTGATCGGCCAGAAAAAAGCCAAGGATATTGCGCCCGAAGACATGATCACCGGCAGTGAAGTGATGCTGTCGGTGTTTGTGCGCGACCCGCAATTCCAGAGCCAGACCAAAGATCGGCTGACCAGTCCCGAAGCAGCGCGGCTGGTTGAACTCGCCGTGCGCGACCATTTCGACCATTTCCTGACCGACAACATGGATCGCGGCAAGGCGCTTCTCGGTGCGGTGATGGAACGCATGGACGAACGCCTGCGCCGCAAGGCCGAGCGCGAGATCAAACGCAAGACCGCGACCAATTCGCGCAAGCTGCGCCTGCCAGGCAAACTCACCGACTGTTCGGGCGAAGGCGATGCCGAAACCGAGCTGTTCATCGTCGAAGGTGACAGCGCCGGGGGCAGCGCCAAACAGGCGCGCGACCGCAAGAGCCAGGCGATTCTGCCGATCCGCGGCAAGATCCTCAACGTGGCATCAGCCACCAATGACAAAATCCGCGCCAATCAGGAAATCGCCGATCTGTCGCTCGCGCTCGGCTGTGGCACGCGCAAAGACTGCAACGCCGACGCGTTAAGGTATGACCGCGTCATCATCATGACCGACGCCGATGTCGATGGCGCCCATATTGCCACGCTGCTGATGACGTTTTTCTTTCAGGAAATGCCCGATCTGGTACGCAAGGGGCACCTCTATCTGGCGCAACCGCCGCTCTATCGCCTGACCGCAGGCACCACCAATGCCTATGCCCGTGATGATGCGCACCGCGCTGAACTGGAAGCCACATTGTTCAAAGGCCGCAAGGTCGACGTTGGCCGGTTCAAGGGTCTGGGCGAAATGAACCCGTCGCAACTGCGCGAAACCACAATGGCCCCGGCCACGCGGTCGCTGCTGCGCGTCACTTTGCCCGAACAAAACGAGCAACGCCACGCAATCAAGGACCTGGTTGACCGCCTGATGGGACGCAACCCCGAACACCGGTTCATGTTCATCCAGAACCGCGCCGGCGATATCGATCCGGATTTGATCGACGCCTAGGCGCGTTCTTTATTGCGAGGCTTGCCGCCGAGTACCGTCCATTGGTCCCAAGAAAACAGTCACGGCGCTTCGCCGGTCTTGTCCCCACCCAGTTCGCGTTCCAGTTGGGTGAACGTATAGGTGATATGCACCCGCGTCCCCAGGAGCGACTTTCCATTGAGCCGTGGTGGCCGCACCAGGAATTGCCAGGACGCTTCGCGCATCACGCGTGCCATACCGGTGCCACGCGGTTCTTCACGGACTTCGTGACAATCTTCGACATGATAGTTTTCAATCATGCGACATTCTATTTCAGCCATCCGCCCGGTTTGCTGCCCCGGTCGCATGTAGCTGTCAAACACGGTGCGTGGCGGCTTGCGGTACCAATCGACATTGTAAAAGCTCGATCCACCCTGGCCCTCACCGCCGCCGTGGCCACCTCCCCCGGCGCTTGCGTTGGCATTGCCGGTCGATCCTGATGAATGGATATTGCTGATGTCGGCTGCGGCCATTTCCGCATGGCTGGTGTGGATAAATCCCTCGGGCCACTCAACCTTGTTGGGATTGTTGATATCGATATGCGGCAACAGCTTGGGCGCAGGAACCGATTGAGCCTGGTGTTGCCGGGGCTGAGTTTTTGCGGATTCCTGCTGCTTGGTGGGGTTGGGCTGCTTTTGGCCTGGCGGTGGACCCAAATTCATCGCGGTCAGGATCGACCGGGCCGCGTGGCCTTCTTCACGCACAATCGCCATGGAGATCAACGCAAGCAGCAACAACGCACAGACACCCAGCGCCAACAGCGCCGAGACCAAACGGTTTTCGCGCGGGGCGCCATAACGGCTTGGCCCCTCGCTGCCCAAATCCGCAACAAGTTCAATTGGTGTCAGGGAAGAGTCCATCACCCGTCAAAACGTTTCAAACCGCAAGCCCCCTGCACAAAGCCCTGCCAAGGCCCCGGCATGGATGCAACCGTTTTGCAGGGCTTGCGACTTTTTGCGACAGCTCTTGCCGAGGCGGCTTTGGGGCGATACGCTTAATCACTTGGTTAAATGGGTCAGGACAGTTCGATGCGTTTCGAAGGCACCCGCAATTACGTCGCCACCGATGATCTGAAAGTTGCGGTCAACGCCGCCGTGTTGTTGCGGCGCCCCTTGCTGGTGAAGGGCGAACCCGGCACCGGCAAAACCGTGCTGGCGCATGAAATCGCCAAGGCGGTCGGCGCACCACTGATCGAATGGAACGTGAAATCGACCACCAAGGCGCAACAGGGCCTGTATGAATACGACGCCGTGGCGCGCCTGCGCGACGGTCAGTTGGGCGATGAACGCGTTCACGACATTCGCAACTACATCAAAAAGGGCAAGCTGTGGGAGGCGTTCACCGCACCCGAGCTGCCCGTGCTGCTGATCGACGAGATCGACAAGGCCGATATCGAGTTTCCCAACGATCTGTTGCAGGAACTCGATCGCATGAGCTTTGACGTTTATGAAACGCAAGAACGGATCACCGCCGCCGAACGCCCGATCGTGGTGATCACGTCGAACAACGAAAAGGAACTGCCTGACGCGTTCCTGCGCCGGTGTTTTTTCCACTATATCAAGTTTCCCGATCGCGACACGATGCAGGCAATTATCGACGTGCACTTCCCCGGCATCCAGCGCACGCTGATCGCCAAGGCACTCGAAGTGTTTTACGAGGTACGCGATGTGCCGGGCCTGAAGAAGAAGCCCAGCACGTCGGAATTGCTCGACTGGCTGAAACTGCTGCTCAACGAAGACATGCCGCTGGACGTGTTGCAGAACCGCGATCCAACCAAGGCGATCCCCCCGCTGCATGGCGCCTTGCTGAAAAACGAACAGGACATCATGCTGTTCGAACGGTTGGCGTTCATGGCACGGCGCAACGGCTGACACTGCTTCAGCCGTGCAGGAGGATGGGTGATGGGCTATGCCGGGCGCTGCGCCTGTGGCGCGGTGACTTTGCAAATCAGTGCGCGACCGCTGCTGTCACGCCAGTGCTGGTGTCGGCAGTGTCAGACGATTGCGTCGGGTGGCCCCACCAACAATGCAATGTTTCCCGCAGAATCGGTGCAGATCGAAGGATCGCTCGGTTCGGCTTCGTGGGCAGCGGCGAGTGGCAATACGCTGACGTTTCATTTTTGCGCCACCTGCGGCACGCAAGTCTTTGCGCAGAGCTCTGCGCGACCGCAGATCAAAACCGTTCGCCTCGGCATTATCGATCAACCGCACGACATCGTTCCCCAAGCGGTGATCTGGACCGATGACGCGCCAGCGTGGGCAGTCTTTGACGCAAAGCTTGAAAAGTTCCCCCGCCAACCCCCTGCCCCGGCGCCACATCCACAAGGCTGAACCGACATGTTTTTCAACTTCGTCGACGAACTGCGTGCGGCCGGGATCTCGGCCAGTTTCAAGGAGCATCTGGTGCTGCTTGAGGCGCTCGACAAAGAAGTGATCGATCGCACGCCAGAGGCGTTCTATTATCTTTCGCGCGCTACCTTTGTGAAAGACGAAGGGCTGCTTGATCGGTTTGATCAGGTGTTCAACAAAGTGTTCAAGGGGCTTCTGTCTGATTACGGCCAGCGCCCGGTCGATGTGCCCGAAGACTGGTTGAAAGCGGTTGCCGAAAAATTCCTGACCGAAGAGGAAATGGCCGCGATCGAAAAACTCGGATCGTGGGACGAGATTATGGAGACGCTGAAAAAGCGGCTCGAAGAACAGGAAAAGCGCCATCAGGGCGGCAACAAATGGGTTGGCACCGGTGGCACGAGCCCGTTCGGCAATTCGGGCTATAACCCCGAAGGCGTTCGCATCGGCGGAGAAAGCAAGCACGGCAAGGCGATCAAGGTCTGGGAAAAGCGCGAGTTCCAGAACCTGGACAACACCCGCGAACTGGGCACACGCAATATCAAGGTGGCACTGCGCCGCTTACGCCGCTTTGCGCGCGAAGGCGCGGCAGACGAACTGGATCTGGATGCCACGATCGAAGGCACCGCGCGACAGGGCTGGCTCGATATCCGCATGCGCCCCGAACGGCACAATGCGGTCAAGCTGCTGCTGTTCCTCGATGTCGGCGGATCAATGGACCCGTTCATCAAGCTGGTCGAAGAACTGTTCAGCGCTGCGACGGCGGAATTCAAAAACCTGGAATTTTTCTATTTTCACAACTGCCTGTATGAGGGCGTGTGGAAAGACAATCGTCGGCGCTGGGCCGAACGCACCACGACCTGGGATATTCTGCACAAGTACGGGCATGATTACAAAGCGATCTTCGTCGGCGATGCGGCGATGAGCCCCTATGAAATCACCCATCCCGGCGGCTCGGTCGAACATTTCAACGAAGAGGCCGGCGCGGTCTGGTTACATCGCGTGGCGCAGACTTACCCTGCGACAGTCTGGCTCAATCCCGTGCCTGAAAAGCAGTGGACCTATTCCCAATCGACCAAGATGATCAAAGATCTGGTCGGCGGATCGATGCACCCGCTGACCCTGGGCGGGCTGGATGCGGCGATGCGCGAACTGACCCGGAAAAAGGGTTGATCCGCACCTTGACCTGAGGCGCAGCGCACGGACTAATGCGGCAAACCCGCGAAAGGACCTGAATGCACGCGCCCTCGCCCGATCCGAAACTGGCACGGCGCGCAATCGTCGCGGCGACATGTGGCAACGCGCTCGAATTCTATGATTTCGTCACGTACGCCTATTTCGCGATCCAGATCGGACACACGTTTTTTCCCTCCAGCAGCGGCTATCTCCGCCTCATGGGATCGCTTGCCACGTTTGGTGCGGGCTTCATCGCGCGGCCTGTCGGGGCATGGGTGATTGGCGGATATGCCGATCGGCATGGGCGCAAAAACGGCATGTTTCTGTCGCTGCTAATGATGGGCATCGGCATTGTTACGCTCGCCTGCACGCCGGGCTATGCCACCATCGGCATTGCTGCGCCCATTCTGGCGATTGCAGCCCGCCTGTGTCAGGGTTTCGCTTTGGGCGGCGAAGTCGGTGCGGCGACGACTTATATGCTGGAGTCCGTCCCGCCCGAAAAGCGCGGCTGGGCCTCCAGCTGGCAGAACTCCAGCCAGATGATCGCGTTCACCGTGGGCGCGCTGGTCGCGTTTCTACTCAGCCTTTGGCTCAATGATGATCAGCTGGGCCGCTATGGTTGGCGCATCGCTTTGCTGCTTGGCACCAGCATCCTGCCGTTTGCGCTGATCATTCGCCGCAGCCTACCCGATCATCCTACACACCACGACGCACCGATGACCGAGGCTGAGGAATTAAGCGCAACATCCGCCGGGTTCTGGCGCATAGTCGTGTTGGGCATGTTGATCATCGGCGCGGGCACGACGACCACGTATATCTTCCTCTATATGGCGACCTTCGCGCAAAACACGCTGCATCTGCCCACCTGGGTCGGGATGGCGGGCGATCTCGCCAACAATGCTGCTGGTATGATCACCGCGATCATCGGCGGTTGGATGAGTGACAGGGTCGGACGCAGACCCGCCATGATCTGGCCCCAATTGGCATTTGTGGTGCTGATCATGCCGATGTTTACGTGGTTTCTGGCTGCTCCCACGGTGGCCGCGTTTCTCACTCTGAACATCGTCCTGTCAGGCCTTGGCACGATGCCGTTTTCCGCTGCGTTTACTGCTGTGAGCGAGAGCTTGCCGCGCCGAATGCGTGCACGCGCCTTCGCGCTGGTCTACACCATCCCCGTGACGACAATGGGCGGTACGACCCAGCTCAACCTGGCATGGCTGCTGCACAAGACCGGCAATCCGGCAGTGCTGGCCTGGTACCTCATGGGCATTGCCTGCATGGGGCTGGGGGCGATGCTGTTCATGCCCGAAAGCGCGCCGTTGAGCATTCGGCGCAAACTGCGTGCGACCCCGGTGCCTGCTCAATACAGCCGATAGCGACGCGATTGGGCGATCCAGGCCGCCTCGTCCGCCAAGGCCAGCGCATCGAGGTCGCCCGGCAGTGCGGCGGTGTCATCCACCCATTCGCGCAAAGCCGGCCCGCCATTGATTACATCGATGGCCAGCCGGTCGAGCACGTATTCATAAGGAAAATCGCGCCACAAAAGATAGTCCGGATAAAGCAACCGGATCGCCTTGAACGCCAGCGCCTGCAAGCGCCACGGGCGAAACGCAGCGTGATCGTAAAATGATCCTTCGGCATGGATCATCAACGCTGAACAGGCTTGATGGACATGCTTGTGGAAGGTTGGTTCGAACCAGCATTCGCGCAAGGCACAACCTGACAGCCACGTGGGCGCGAGTTGCTGCATCCGTGTCAGCACCTTGCGCGCCGACACATCGGGCGCGCCAAACAGCACTTCCAACGGCCGCGTCGTGCCTCGTCCCTCGGACACGGTCGCACCCTCGATCATCACGGTGCCGGCATAGGCACGTGCCATATTGAGGCTGGCAGCATTGGGGGACGGATTGATCCAGATCCGGCTTTCCGGCCAACCAAAGCCGGGGCCGGTATCGGGTGTCCAGCCCTCCATCGCGATCACGCGGTAATCGACGTCAAGGTTGTAATGGTCAATGAACCAGCGGCCCATTTCGCCCAGAGTGAGGCCGTGGCGCATCGGCATCGGCCCTGCGCCGACGAAGCTTTCGAACCCGGGCAACAAACGCGTACCTTCGACCGGTCGACCGGCAGGGTTGGGCCGGTCCAGCACCCAGACGGCCTTGCCCGTGCCAGAGACCGCCTCCAGCAGATAAAGCAGAGTGGTGACAAAGGTATAGATGCGGCAGCCAAGGTCCTGCAGATCGAACAGAAACACATCAGCACGGTCGATCATCGCCGCAGTCGGTCGCCGCACTTCGCCGTAAAGGCTGAACACCGGGATGCCGTGATCGGGGTCCACGAAATCGGCGGTTTCGACCATATTGTCCTGCTTGTCGCCCTTGAGCCCGTGCTGCGGGCCGAACGCGGCGGCCAGTGTGATCTCGGGCAAGGCGGCCAGCGCATCAAGCGAATGAACCAGGTTTTTCGTAACCGAAGCGGGATGCGCTACCAGCGCGACACGTTGACCAACCAAGGGCTGGCGCAAGGCGGGATCAGCGATAAGGCGGTCGATACCAAAGCGGACTGTCATGCGACTGTCGGTGCCGCAAGCCATGCGCCAAGGCAAGCCGCATCATGGAAATCGGGTTTTTCCAGCGGGTGCGCCATGGCCCAATACGATTTCACCCCACCTGCCTCTTCCAGCACTGCCGTCAGGCCATAGCGCCAGGGCAGCGTTGGCAGCACGCCTGTGGGAATAGCCACGTCCATGAATAGCACATCACTGCCCCGGCGCGGGGTGATGACCGGTGGACGGGATACCACACGGTCCATCATACCAGCGCGATAAGAGGAAAAATCATAGGCCGCCCAACGTTCGGAAGGGGAAAAATTGAACTCGGCGTAGGTCAACACCCTTTCGGCGCACACCAAAGGGGGGGTGGCAAGGAACAATTCAAAACATGTTGTCTGCCACAAGCCATCCTGACGTCGCTGTCCGGCAAACGCTGGAACAACCAGATCACTGGCCCCAGCCACCTTCCAACGCAGCACGCACCAATTGGCATCAACCGATGACACCCGCGCCGTAACCGCCCGCAAACGCTTGGGCGGATGCGCGGGATGCGGGACAAGCTGCAGCGTTTCCATCGTGGCGACTCCATGCTAGGCGCACCGCCATTCAGGAAAGAGTGTCATGACGCAATACAAGTCCGATCTGCTACGCCTGCTCTCCGAACGGGGGCATATCCATCAGCTGACCGATGCCAAGGGACTCGATGCACTGGCCAGCGAAGCAATCGTGACCGCATACAATGGTTATGACGCAACCGCACCGTCGCTCCATGTGGGCAATCTGGCCTCGGTCATGCTGCTGCGCCGTCTGCAACAGGCGGGACACAAACCGATTGCGCTAGTCGGCGGGGGCACGACCAAGATTGGCGATCCCAGCGGCAAGGACGAGAGCCGCAAGTTGCTGACGTCCGAGATCATCGCCGCGAATATCACTGGCATCAGCCAGATTTTCCATCGCTTGCTCGACTTTAGCGACAGCCCGACCGGCGCGATCACGGTCAACAATGACGAATGGTTGTCGGAACTTGGCTATATCGATGTGCTGCGAAGCGTCGGACCGCATTTCACGGTCAATCGCATGCTGACATTCGATTCCGTGAAAACCCGGCTCGATCGCGAACAGCCGCTGACGTTTCTCGAATTCAACTACATGATCCTCCAGGCCTATGACTTTCGCGAGCTGGCGCTGCGGCATGGCTGCCGCTTGCAACTCGGCGGATCGGACCAGTGGGGCAATATCGTCAACGGCATCGAACTGACGCGGCGGATGAACGCGATCGAACTGTTCGGTCTGACCACCCCGTTGCTGACCACGGCCGACGGGGCCAAGATGGGCAAGAGCGTTAACGGTGCGGTCTGGCTTAATGAGGACATGCTACCCCATTATGATTTCTGGCAATATTGGCGCAATGTCGATGATCGCGATGTCGGCCGGTTTTTGCGGCTGTTCACCGATCTGCCGCTTGATGAAGTAGCCAGGCTTGAAAGCCTCGCAGGTAGCGAAATCAACGCGGCCAAAGTCGTGCTGGCCAACGAAGTGACCCGGCTGGTGCGCGGCGATGCCGCTGCGCAAGCGGCCGAAGCCACAGCCTCGGCCACGTTTGCCGGTGATGGTCTGGGCCAGGATCTGCCGACGATCGCGGTCGGGCCCGATGGCATTGGCGTGATCGACGCACTGCTGGCACTGGGCTTTGCCACCAGCCGCGGAGAAGCCAAGCGACTGATCGCGGGCGGCGGGGCGCGACTCGATGGACAGGCGGTCGGCGACGAAAACCTGCGAATCGTGCTATCCGGGCAAGAAGCACGGCTGTCGTCAGGCAAGAAAAAACACGGCGTGCTCCGCCCGGAATGACTTTGTCCCAAACCTGATCACTCCGTCTGCCCCGATGTCCCGCATCGGGGCAGAAGGTCTTCAGCACCCGCGCTTACCGGCATCCGGGTGCCACATGCGGCAAGATTTTGCCGTCTGTTTACAAAATTTAAGCCAATTCCGCCGATTATTTGCAGGTACCCGCCAGCCGGCCAGCCCGGCACCGGGTGTCTGTGTAATGATCCAACGAGGAGGATGAGCGATGTCTGCCGGGGCTCAGTTGTCAGTCACCGATCAACGCCATTCGACCCGTCATCCAGTGGATCTGCCCCTGATCGGCGAACACCGCCGACTGGGCGATATCATGCTGAACCTGATCAACGTGTCGACCACCGGGTTCATGGTACGGGGTGGCTTGGCGCTTCATCGCGGCGAGCGTTTGACGATCCGCCTGCCCCATATTGGCCGGATCGAAGCGTTTCTGGTGTGGGGCGATGAAGATCGATCGGGATTTCAGTTCGAACGGATCGTGCGGATTGATGATTTCTCGAAAATGATCAAAATGCTGCAACCCAACCCACGATTGCGGTCGCCGTATTGAGGCGGTTTGCTGGCAACTCTGCCAGTTCATTTTTCAACTATTTTAGTTGAGTTTTAAACAGAGATACTTTTGCTGGCTTGGCAAGCCGTCGTAGCGCTGCCATGCCACACAAGTGAACGCCGCTACGCCCCCTTCTCCGCTCGCGATTGCCGATTATCGCCGTTATTGGGCAGCCCGGTGCGCTACGGTGTTTGCCACCAGCAGCATGGTGGTAGTGCTCGGTTACCAGCTTTATGATCTCGCGCGCGGCCCGTATGGCATGTCGATCCGTGCCGCAGCCTTTCAGCTTGGCTTGTTCGGACTGGCGCAATTTGTTCCGCAAATCCTGTTTGCTCCGATCGCAGGCGTGATTGCCGACCGGTTTGACCGGCGCAATATCGTCGCAATCGTCACACTGTTCGATGTGTTGGTGGCGCTGGCGCTGACGCTCTGCACGCTGTTGTCGCTGCTGACGCTGCCACTGTTATTCACTTTGGCCGCGCTCCATGGCGCCGTGCGGACGTTTATCGGCCCAGCCCAAAGCTCGATCGCACCCAACATCGTGCCCGCCGCCCTGATGCCGCATGCTGTGGCAATCAGCGCAATGGCATGGCAAATCGGCGCGGTGGTGGGCCCTGCGCTCGGTGGGGTGTTGTTTTCGGTCAACCCTGCGCTGGCTTACGCGATATCAACGGCCATGCTGGTGTTTGCCGCGCTGTGCATCGCGCGAATTCGGCCCGTGCCTGCGCCGCCGGGCAATGCCGACACGCACCCTTTGCGTCAAATGGGCGAAGGCCTGACGTTTGTCTGGCGCGACCGATTTCTGTTCGGGTGCGTCTCGCTCGATCTGTTTGCGGTGCTGCTGGGCGGCGCTACGGCGCTTTTGCCAGTTTATGCGCGCGACATCCTGACCTGGCACGGAGCGCCAGTGGGTTCGGTGGGCCTTGGCATCATGCGCGCAATGCCAAGCCTTGGCGCATCGGCTATCGGGCTTGCAATCGCCCGGCGACCGATCGAACGCAACGTTGGTGCCCGAATGCTGCTGGCCGTGGCTGCATTTGGCATCGCTACCGTGGGATTCGGGCTGTCACGCAATTTTGTGGTCTCGCTTGCGCTGCTGGCCGCATTGGGTGCGGCAGACATGGTATCGGTATTCATCCGCAACACGCTGGTGCAGTTGCACACGCCTGATGCCATGCGCGGCCGCGTTTCATCGATATCAGGCCTTGCGATTTCGGCCTCAAACGAACTGGGCGAGATGGAATCGGGGCTGGCCGCAGCCCTGCTCGGCGCGACCGGCGCAGTGGTGTTTGGCGGTGTCGGGGCGGTACTGATTACCGTTGCGTGGACTTTCGCCTTCCCCGAATTGCGCCGCACCCGGCGGTTTGCAGTTGATTATGCTGAAGACTAAGACCGATTCACTTTGAAGGAGCTCACGTCATGAAAGCGGATTCCGTTCTTGCAACCATTGGCAATACGCCACACATCCGACTGTCACGGCTGTTTCCCGACCACGAAGTGTGGATCAAAAGCGAACGGTCCAACCCCGGTGGATCGATCAAGGATCGTATTGCGCTGGCAATGATCGAGGCGGCAGAAGCTGACGGTACCTTGCTGCCCGGTGGGACCATTGTTGAACCGACTTCGGGCAACACCGGCATTGGCCTGGCCTTGGTTGCGGCTGTCAAAGGCTATCGCCTGATCCTGGTCATGCCCGAATCGATGTCTCTCGAACGCCGTCGGCTGATGTTGGCCTATGGCGCGACCTTTGACCTGACCCCGCGCGAAAAGGGCATGAAGGGCGCCATCGAACGCGCGCGCCAATTGCAGGAAGAAATTCCCGGGGCATGGATTCCTCAGCAATTCGAAAACCCGGCCAATATCGCGGTGCACGTGCGCACCACGGCGATCGAAATTCTCAACGACTTTGCCGACACCCCGATCGATGCGATCATTACCGGGGTTGGAACTGGCGGCCACCTGACCGGCACAGCGGAGCGGCTCAAGGAAGTGTGGCCGAACCTGAAAGCCTGGGCTGTCGAGCCGGCGCTGTCGCCGGTGATCTCTGGCGGACAACCTGCGCCGCACCCAATTCAGGGCATTGGTGCCGGCTTCATCCCGGGCAACCTCCATACTCAATCGATCGAAGGTGCGATCCAGGTCGATGCGGCTGATGCCAAAGATTGGGCACGACGCAGTGCGAGAACAGAAGGTCTTCTGGTCGGGATCAGCTCGGGCGCAACGCTTGCAGCCATCGCGCAGAAACTGCCCGAATTGCCTGCCGGCAGCCGCGTGCTTGGGTTCAACTACGACACCGGCGAGCGCTATCTTTCGGTACCCGACTTCTTGCCCGAATAAACGCTTTGGACCTTGCGCGCATCGATCATGCCGATGACGATGCGCGCTGCACTGTGGCCAGCGGTCAGGATGCTTGCTGGACGAAAATTCAGCGATTGACTTGCTTGGAACGTGTTCAGAACTCTGACCAGTCGTCGGCAGCCAGCGCAGCCGACCCGATTGTGCGCGCGGCTGGACGCGGCGCGGGCGCGGGCAGTGCACGCGGCGCAGGTATCGTGCGCGGAGCGTGGCGCGCGGGACCAGCATGGTGCGGAATTTGGCTGTAACTGCCGCTAACCGTAAACGCGGCCACGGCATTACCCAGCTTGTGCGCCTCGTCGGCCATCAGATTGGTGGCGGCAGTTGTCTCTTCGACCATCGCCGCGTTTTGCTGGGTAGATTTGTCCATTTCGATGATTGTGCGATTGACTGCCTCCATGGCCTCCGTCTGGCGGGCCACGGTATCGGAAATCGTCTCTATGGCACCGCTGACATGGCCGACGCGTTCAATGATCCGTTCAAGCGATTGGCCGGTTTCATGGACAAGTGACACGCCCTGGCTGACATGCGCCGCGGCAGCCCCGATGCGCGCTTTGATATCCGACGCAGCAGACGTTGCGCGCAAGGCAAGCGCGCGTACTTCGCTGGCAACCACGGCAAAGCCTCTGCCCGCCTCGCCCGCACGGGCCGCTTCGACACCTGCATTGAGCGCTAGCAAATTGGTCTGAAACGCGATGCCGTCGATCACGGTGGTTATGTCGGCAATTTCGCGACTGGCCTGATCGATTCCGTTCATTGCCTCGATCGCACTACGCACGACGCCCCCGCCACCTTCGGCTTCGCTGCGAGCATCGGCCATGGCACTGTTGGCGCGCATCACTTGGGCACTGCCTTCGCGCATCAGGCCACTGATTTCCTCGATCGAACGCGACGAATTGGTCAGACCCAATGCCTGCTGCTCGCTGCGCTGTGACAAGTCAGAAACGGCATCGCGGATTTCGCTCGAGGTATTGGCAATCGAGCCGACCCCGTCGCGCACCACGACCATCGCTGCGCCCAATGTATCCATCGCCGCGTTGAAATCGACGCCGATAGCCGCAAATTCAGACGGCAAGGCATTGAGGCGGTGGCTGAGATCGGCCGACGAAAGATGATGCAAGGACACGCCAATGGCATCGACCGCAGTCTTGATATCGTTGTCGGCAGCCACTTTGGCACGCGCCGCATCGCGGAATACACCCACCGCGCGCGCCATGTCGCCCAATTCATCTGCGCGATCCGCATCGGGCACATGCACATCGTGGTTTCCAGAGGCAAGCTGCGACATTACACCTGTCAACGCCACGATCGGATGGGCAATCGCCTGACCCAGCTTGCGCGACAGGCCCAGCGCCAGACCGATCATCGCGATCCCGCCCAGCACAAGCGTGACCAACGCAACCGTGATCGCCGCTTGCTGGCGTGCCGCATTTGTGGCGATCAGCTTGTCTTCGGCATCGCGCACGCTGCGCAGCGACAGCACCGGCTTGGTGATCAACACCGCCTTGCCAGCCGCACGCATGTCTGCCTCGGCACGATCACGTCCGCCCGACTTGACCTCCTCGATCAGACGGTCGCCCCAGTCGCGTCGCCAGGCCAGCGTATCCTCGCGCGCACTGCGGATTGCCGCAATCTGCTCGGGGTCTGACATCTGCGCCTCGAGCGCGGTCGATGTCCGGTCGAAATCATTGCGCGCGTCGTTATAGGATTTGAGGTAACTCTCATCCGCGGTCACCAGAAAACCACGCATCTGGCTGTTCTGGCGCAGCAGCGCCGATTCCAGCGTCAGCGCCTCGGCGTGGATCATTTGGCTCTGATTGTTGCGCTCGATCGCGGAGCGGATCATCAGAACATTGGCCAGAAAAACCGCCATCATCACTGCCGCAGAAGCAGTCACCAGCACGAATTAAAGGCCAAGCTTGCGCTGGATGTTGAGCGATTTGAGCATTCAGTATTCTCCGCAGGCAGGCCAGT
>CAIPWG010000425.1 GCA_903868655.1 uncultured Sphingomonadales bacterium | reverse complement strand
TCACTCATCGGCGTGGTGCCAAGGCTACGCAACGCGCGATCGAGATCCAGCAAACCCTGCTGCTTGCGTCGGTTGAAATCATGCACGTCGATTGTCGCAAAGCGCTTTAACTCGTACGTCTACCCGATATGGGCCCAGGCACGGGCCAGACAAGGCCCCTGCATAAGCGGGGCGCACCATGATGCAGCTTTGCATCACTTACCCGAAGGCATGGGGCGATACCGGATGCAGCTTGGAACCGCTTTCCTATGACCGGCTAGCCGGTTAAGGCGTCTTATAGCGCGTGCGGTTTGCTCCGCGCGCCCATCAAAACAAAGGGCCCGACCCCGGATCATGACAATTGCACCGCTAGACCTTGCCAGCCTGCTCTGTTCGCGTCTGTGCCACGATCTGTTGAGCCCGGTGGGCGCTTTGTCCAACGGTCTCGAACTGCTGGCTGACGAAAAAGACCCCGACATGCGCCAGCGCTGTTTCGAACTGCTGGAACAAAGCGCGCGAGCCTCGGCCGACAAATTGCGCTTTTTTCGGCTGGCTTTTGGTGCGGGCTCCGGCTTTGGCGAGTCGATCCCGTTGCACGAGCCCCGCGCGGTGATCGATGCGCTGGTCAGCGGCAACGGACGGATCACTGCCAATTGGGCGCTGACCGGCGATTCGATGCCCAAACCTGCGGTCAAGGCACTGCTCAATCTCGCGATGATCGGGATCGAGGCGCTGGTGCGCGGTGGCACTTTGGACATTGCCGCTGAAACCCGCGACAGCGGCAACGGCCTGGTCAGCGAGATCGTGGTGCGTGCTGCCGGACCACGGATCGCGTTTGATCCGGTGGTTGGCCAGGCGCTCGATGGCTCGCTGTCGTCCGATGCGCTGTCGAGCAAAACCGCGCCAGCTTACATGATCCAGCAGCTCGCGGCCGTGCTTGGCGGCGGGTTGCAATATCATGTTTCGGCCGATGCGCTGGTGCTGGGCGCGATGCTGCCGGCATCGTAATTGCCGATGAACCGGTGGCTGATCCATCACGAGGTGCCCTCGCCCAACTGGAACGAGCGCAAGCTGCCGCTTTCAATGGTCGTGCTGCATTACACCGGGATGGAAAGCGGCGCACAAGCGCTTGAACGGATGTGTGATTCGACCGCAGAAGTGTCGGCGCATTACATGATCGACGAGGATGGGATCGTGACCCGTCTGGTCCCCGAAGACAAGCGGGCCTGGCACGCAGGACGATCCTATTGGCGCGGCGTGACTGATATCAATTCGGCCAGTATCGGCATTGAACTGGTCAATCCCGGGCACGAGTTCGGCTATCGGCCCTTTCCCGATGCCCAGATGCAAGCGCTGCTGCCGTTGCTTGCAGATATCAAGAACCGCCACGCGATCGCGCCCTTCAACGTGGTCGGCCATTCAGACATCGCACCAGCGCGCAAGACCGACCCGGGCGAACTGTTCGACTTGGATTTGCTGGCCCGCTATCAATTGGCCCAGCCCAAGCCAAAGCCCCGCATGCGGTTGATCTATGACAACGACGGCGCTTTCTATCTGGCGCTCGAACGACTGGGTTACGATATCACCGACCGCGCCGCCGCGATCCGCGCGTTTGAACGCCGCTGGCGACCCCACCGAATCACCGGCGAAATCGACAGCCAGATTGGGGCCTTGTTGTTCGAACTCCTGATTTCGCGCGATCTTGGCACGGATTGAGTTTCTAACCGCGTTGCGGTGTGACCGAACCGCGCGAAGTCGGGTGTGGGCCGGTGCCGACTTCATAATTCGCATCGCGAATTTTGACCGCGTGGCATGATGGTGCTACGCGCCGATGGGCCAGGGGGCCGGGCAGCCGCGTCATCGCTGTGTCGATGCCGAGGAAAGTCCGGGCTCCATGAAACAACGGTGGCGGGTAACGCCCGCCGGCTTCGGATCTGATCCGGGGTCAGGGAAAGTGCCACAGAGAACAGACCGCCACACCGGAGCGATCCGGCGGCAAGGGTGAAACGGTGCGGTAAGAGCGCACCGCGCGCGCCGGTAACGGCCGCGGCACGGCAAACCCCACCTGGAGCAAGACCGAATAGGGGCTTCGCGCCGGATATCCGGCAGGCGCGTTTCACGCCAAGGATCGCAAGATCCTGCGCAGCCCGGGTTGGTTGCTTGAGCCATGCAGCAATGCATGGCCTAGAGGAATGGCTGCCCGTGCCGATACGGTCCGGTTTCGGATACCGTCGGCACGACAGAACCCGGCTTACAGGCCCCCTGGCATCATTCAAATTCGGTAGCGTGTGCTGAAATCGTCAGGCCACTGCGCGTTGCACATCGGCCAGCAGCGCCACCGCGGTGTCGGGCGTGCCGAAATAAAACCCCTGCATCCGACTGATACCCAAGGCTCGTGCGGCTTCGGCTTGCGCCTGGGTCTCGATCCCCTTGATCGTGCATTGCAACCCCAGCTGCCACGACAGCGCTACGATCATCCCTACCACCGCGCGTGCGCCCGGATCAACCGGCAAAGCCTCTGCCAGCGCGCCATTCAGCTTGATCAGATCGAGCGGCAGATCGCGCAATTGCGACAGGCTGGACCAACCCGCGCCAAAGTCATCCAGCGCGATGCGAAACCCTTGTGCGCGCAAAGCTTCCAATTGGCGCGTCGCCCGCCGCGGATCATCAAGCAGCGCGCGTTCTTTGATGTCGAGGATGAGATCAGCCGGATTGCCGCCAGCGGCCTGGGTTATGTCGGCCAGAATATCGGCAATGCCGTCGCGCGCCAGATCGCGCGAACTGATGTTTACCGACAGTGCAATGCCATTTTCCGCAGGGCGGCATTCCTGGATCGCGCGGGTCAGGACGACGCGGGTAACTTCGCTCATGCGGCCCGTGGCATGCGCCATGGCCAGGAATGTTGCAGGGTGTTGCCATGTGTGGCCATCGGGTGACCAGCGGGCAAACGCCTCCGCTCCGATCACGCGCACATCGTGCACATCGACCATCGGTTGATATACCAGCTTTATCCGTTCTTCGAGCACGCTGTTGTGGAATTGGCGCGTGATCAGCGCGCGCTGTCCCAGCGCCGCTTCGTCGTCAGGGCCAAACACCACGACCGCGCCATCACCCTGCTGCTTGGCTTTGTACAACGCAGCATCGGCGCGTTCGAGGCATGCCCCGGTGTCTGACAGATCGGGCCGGTAGAGGCCAATCGAACACAAGACGCGCAGTTTTGTGCCGTTGAACACGATCGGTCGGCACACCGAACCCGACAACCGCTGACAAACCGCCCGGGCTTGCGCGCGGTCCAGCGTGGCATCGAACAGGATCGCGAATTCGTCACCCCCCAGCCGCCCATGCGCCAAAACCCCGGGCTGTGTACCAATACGATCCGACACCGATTGCAGCACCGCATCGCCGGCAGCATGGCCATATGTATCGTTGACGATCTTGAACCCGTCGAGATCGAGCAGGGCCAGCCACAGCGGAGGCGTCTCACCCTTGGCCATTTCGTCGCGCAGTCGCTGCAGTATCGCGCGTCGGTTGAGCGCACCCGTCAAATCATCGATCGTTGCCCGATCGAAATTGACGCGGGATTCACGCGCCGTACGTGCCAGTTTGCGCGCCAGCCGCCGGCCGGTCAGTTCGCGTTGCACAAATTCACGGTGGCTGGTGATGATCGCGACCATCATCGTCACGGTAAACATCAACTGCACCAAAGTCAGGGGCAATGCGTCGATATTGCGCGATGCCACAAAAATGCCCAGCGTCGGGATGGTAAAGGCCAATGCGACATACAACGCGGTACGCGGAGCCTGGGCCAGCGCGAGCATGGCGGCAAAGGCCGTGACCGCCAGCAGGTATTCGATCATCATGCGCTGTTCGATCGAGCCGTAGCGCGACAGTGCCATCGTCCAGAACATGAACGCCAGACTGAACAGCCCGCCAACTTTGCTCATGCGATCAAGCGCGCGACGTTTTTCGGACAGGACCTGCTGGCCGATCCGTTTCAGCCGCCAACTGTGGCCACGGATTCCCGCGATAACCGCCAGCCCCACACCAACCAGTTCGACCGATAACGGGGCAACGCGATAATAACTGCAATCCAGCAGAACAACATCGAACAGCACCACGAGGTACAACACCGGTACGCGACCCGAAATACTGGCGATGTACGCATCGACAAATGCCGGAGACGTGCGCTGGCGGAACGCACGACGCAGCTGCCGAATGGCACGGCCAATCTGCCCTATGGCATGCGCAGTTCTGTCGCTCACGCGGATCATGCCATCCGCCATACGAAACGGATGTTAAATAGGGGTCAACGCAGCACCGGATTTGCCCGAATTGGCGCCGATCAATCCTGCTGCAATGCAGCGATCAGTTCGCGCACTTTTTTTTGCCGCCATTGTGGCAGCGGCGCGACCAGCCAATAGCCGCGCAATCCCTGCTCCGGATCGGCTAGTGCACGCACCCGGCCCGATCCCAAAGCAGCCTCGCCCAACAGCCGCGGCACACGTGCGCGGCCAAGCCCGGCAGCGGCTGCGCTGATTGCGGCTCCCGCGTCACCAACGGAAATATGCACCTCGCGGGCAGCATCGGGCGAACTCTCGCTGGCGGAATCGCCGGGCCAGGCAATCCACGCCGCATTGTCGGCAACGCCCTGCCCCGCCACGGTCAGCATGCCGCGCGGGCCCAGGGCGATCCCTTCCAGATCGCCCGGCACATCGCTCCACCGCACCGCCAGATCGAGATTGGCCTCGGCAAAGTCGACATCGCCATCACCACCGATCAGCGCAAAGCGCACCTGGGGGTTTTCCACCCGAAACGCGGCCAAGCGCGCAGACAACCACGCGTCAAAGAAATCGCGTGGGCAGGCAATCGTGTAGACGTGGCTGGATTGCCCGGCGCGCATCGCCTGCACACCCTCTTCAAACCGCAAAAATCCTTCGCGTATCGCATCGAGCCCGGCCGCTGCTTCGTCAGTCAATTCCAGCCCTTTGGGCGTGCGGCGAAACAGGATAACGCCCAGCAAGTCTTCGAGCGCGCGGATCTGTTGCCCCACGGCAGCGGGCGTTACCGCCAGCTCATCGGCCGCGCGGGTAAACGACAAGTGGCGCGCTGCCGCATCGAGCACGCGCAAGCCATTGAGTGGCAAATGGGTCCGCTTCATCGCGGCAGCAATCGCGCGACAGGCATGGACTTGTCAATCTGTGGACCGGCGCACGCGGCTGCTCAATCCGCAGGCGCAGACGCTTCCAGCGGAAAGAACGGGATCGCCACCTCAAACCGCGAACCATCGTTGCGACGCATGACATAATGCCCCTGCATGCTGCCTTGCGCCGTGCCCAGGGGGCAACCCGACACATAATCGTGCGATTGGCCGGGCCGCAACAGCGGCTGTTCACCCACCACGCCTTCGCCATCGACATAATTGACCACGCCACGCCCATCGGTGATGCGCCAATGGCGCGTTACCAGCTGGATATCGTCGGACGAATCGTTCTCGATCCGGATGTGATAGACCCAGAACCACTTGCCCGATTCGACTTGCGACTGTTCGGGCAGAAAATTGACCGCGACCCGCACGGTCACGCCACCAGTCATCGCGGCATGTTGAAAAAGTTGCTTCATCTGGCGACGCTAACCCACATTGGCGGCGCTTCCAACGGGGTTTTGGCTCGGTTCGTCGAATCCCGATGGCCTGTATGCGCGGGTTTCTTTGCAAAGGGCGGCACAGTAGGACAGTGCAATGTTGATCCGCACCGACGCCCTGCTTTGTGCAACACTCATGCATGGCGAACATGGCGCAGTTATCCGCGTGCTGACGGCAGAACATGGCCTGATCGCGGCATATGTATCGGGCGCACGCGGTCGCGAACTGCGCCCGGTGCTGATTCCTGGCAACACCATCACGGTCGAATTGCGTGCGCGCGGGGGCAGCCAGCTGGCGTCGGCGCGAGTCGAGCTGGTCACCAGCCGTGCACCGTGGCTGAGCGAGCCACTGCCCGCAGCGGGGATCGGCTGGGTTACCGCGCTGGCCGCCGCCACCCTGCCCGAAAGCCACCCCTATCCGGCCATCCACGCGGCACTGGGCGCAGCGCTCGATGCGATCTGCCATGCGCCCTCGGCACGCGGCTGGGCACGCGTGCTGGCCGGTTACGAAGCACTGCTGTTGCGCGAAGTGGGCTACGGCACCGAGCCGGCGCCACCCTCCGACGAGGCCTGGCCCGACTTGCTGACCCGGCTGGACCGGCAAGGTGCGGCGCTCAACGCACGGCTGTTCGATGATCGGGGGCGCGCCCATGGCCAGGTGATGGCGGCGCGTACGCAGCTCGTCGACCGGCTCTATCGCATCGGCCGTTCTTCCGATTGACCGAGCCGGATCAGCGCGGCAAAGGGACCGTCTTTGGCGGCGCGCGCCGCGACAGCGCAGAGTGTTGGATGAAAATTGCAGTCTTGCCGGGCGATGGTATCGGCCCCGAAGTCACCCATCAGGCGGTGCGCGTTCTGGAAGCGCTGGATCTGGGCATCACGATGACCTGGGCGCCGGTTGGCGGCGCTGCGTACAAGGCGCAGGGCCACCCTTTGCCACCCGAAACACTGGCGATTGCGCAAGCCAGCGATGCCATCCTGTTTGGCGCGGTGGGTGATCCAGATTGTGATGCGCTGGAACGCCACCTGCGCCCCGAACAGGCGATCCTGGGGCTGCGAAAGGCGTTGACCCTGTTTGCCAATTTGCGCCCCGCGCGGGTGTTTGCCGGGCTGGAAGGCCATTCGGCACTGCGCCCCGAAGTGGCTGGCGCGATCGACATGCTGATCGTGCGCGAATTGAACGGTGATGTCTATTTCGGCGAAAAGGGCTTTCGCACCAATGCCGCGGGCGAACGCGAAGGCTATGACGTGATGTCGTACAGCGTCAGCGAAGTGGAGCGGATCGCGCATATCGCGTTCCGCGCTGCGCAAACGCGCCAGCGCCGGGTCTGTTCGGTGGACAAGGCCAATGTGCTTGAAACCTCGCAGCTGTGGCGCGAGGTGGTGATCGATGTCGCGCGCCACTATCCCGATGTCGCGCTGGAACACATGTATGTCGACAATGCCGCGATGCAGCTGGTGCGCAACCCC